>DASWYF010000016.1 GCA_036405135.1 Verrucomicrobiia bacterium
CGCCACCGCTTCACGGGAACCTTCGCCAGCGTCATAAGCCACAAGTATCCGCTCCCGCAAATCCAACGAAATCGTCTTCACCTCTTCCTCTTACCTTCCACCCTCAGAAAAGGCTACAGTTTTATTTAAAACGCTCTAAAGTCCTCATCACCCGAGGCTGATACGTAGGCTTGAGGCATTTTCCCGTTCCTTCATGCTCCGTCCGTGCTCGAAAACACTCAGCCACTCAATTACCGCATTGCTACGAACACCGATGGCCTTGCCGTCGAGCGACTCGTCTTCAGCGTCCTTGGCGAATACGGCCTGGCACCTGAACCCGATGGCGTGGATCGCGATCTGCGCGATCTCGAAGGCTTTTATCTGAACCGTGGCGGCTGGTTCGGTGTGTGGGCAGATGCGCAAGGCACCGTCTTCGGCTCGGCTGGAATAGGTCGTGTGGATGACCACACTTGCGAACTGCGCAAAATGTATCTGCACCCGAGCCAGCGTGGTAAAGGGCAGGGGAAAGCCATCCTCGAGCGCGCTCTTACCGAAGCCAAACGCCTCGGTTACCAGCGCGTGATCTTGGAGACAGCTACCATTCTGAAAGAAGCTGTGTCACTCTATGAACGCCACGGCTTCCGCAAGACCGAACCCGAAGGCCACACCGCCAAGCGTTGCGACCTGGTCATGGCCCGCCCTCTATAGGTCGATCCGTGGCTAAAAACTCCGTGCCCTCCGTGACACCGTGGTGATTCATTTCCCCGCGCACCTCGCCCCGTCACTCCCTTGACTCTTCGGCTCCCTCGTCCTGAAGGCCACCGTCAGCGGATTCTCCTTTTGCTCCACCACATCCGCAATCAGATCACCCATCACGGGTGCGAACTTGAACGCATGCCCGCTATCACCCGCCGCCACGACTAGGCCAGGCCGGTTCACATCGCGATCGATCCAGAACCGCCCATCAAACGTATCGCAGTAAAGACACAACCGCGTGCTGACTAACGGCGCCTCCGCCAACTGTGGCAAAAACTCACTCAAGAATCCGCGCGCCATCGCGATCTCATCCGCATTCACCTCACGCAATCCATCTGGATGAATGCGCCGTCCCGGCCCGTGATTCGCGATCTTCAACATCCCATCCTCCAACGCCGGAAACCCATACCAACCCGTCCGCGCGATGTCCGCCGCCCACATTGGAAAATGCGGCGCTTGATACGCCTTCACATCCATCACCTTGAAATGAAACACCGGCTGCCCCGTCGTCCACATCACATTGCTGAGATGCGGTAACATCGCAGGCGTCCACGCACCCGTCGTTAGCAGCACCATATCGCCCCGATGCCTCTCTCCGCGCGCATCCTCGATGCCCAGCACCCGAGAGTCCTTTTCCCACAACTCGCCAAAAGCCGTTTGTTCACGGATCACCACACCTTCTGCCCGTGCCTTCGCCACCAGTGCGGCCATCGTCTGCCCGCTCGCCGCCCAGCCCGCTTTCGGATTCAGATAACCATTCTGAAACCCCGCCTTAGCCCAAGCTGGATACTTCGCCGTAATGGCTGCTCCTTCAAGGCGTTCTAACGCATGTCCGCGCCCGGTGAGATATTTGAAACTGTCTGCTTCAAAAGAACCCGCTTCCATCCCATGCCGCGTGAGAATCAAAAAACCATCCTCATGATACAGCGGCAGATTGAACTCCTGATTCCAGCGATGCCACCCCTCGATTGACAGTTCACCCAGCCGAGTGTGCAATTCATCCGTGCCATAATCCATCCGCACGACTTTGCTGATATCAGTAGAAGCTGCGATGGGGCAGGGGGCCTTGCCCGCCTCCAGCACCGTCACGCGCCAGCCGCGTCGTCGAAGCGCCAGCGCCGCCGTGAGACCGAACTCACCTGCGCCTACGATCAGGATGTGCCTTGGCTCCAAGGACATGATGGGCGCACTGTAAAGCCAGTCATGTGTTTTGACTACGAAACTCCGCTAAAAACCTTTGAAGTGCAGGTGCATTTGTTGTTTTAGGGCTGTGCATTCTCTTTAACGATAATTTTCACCTTCCTCTATAACCTCACCTGATGCCATTCCCCTCGCTCCGTCTGTTACGGTATTTTAACAAAAAATCTGCTCTAAAATCGCTATTTTTGAACCGCTATAGTGGTCAAGAATAAAGTCATAACCTGTTTGACCATAGTGTATTACAATTTAATTGAAAACTGACCTGTCGCCATGGAAAAACTCTATTCCTCTACCCATAAACAGGTTAGAAAGATGGGTTCGACAGATGGCCCTTTTGCGTCAAATTAGGGAAAGGCAAAGTCATCTCGGGCGGATGACAGAAGACGAGCAGAGACGTATGAAAATCGTGGAACGCAAACTGGGCAGGGAAAGGGCCTTGGGGCAGGCTTTTAAGGAAGACAAGCTGATCGAGATCGACCCTCGACAGCCGTCGAAGGAGTATTTGGACACGGTGCTGCATGAGGGCTTGCACATCGTATTTCCGAAGATGACGGAGCGAGAAGTTGCGGCTGTATCCCGTAAGCTCTCGAAACTGGTATGGCGGCAAGGCTATCGTCGCATTTACCGATAAAGCTGTATCCAAGAAAGACACTGAACCGGGCGGACCTCACAAGGTCCGCCCGGTTTGTTTTTCCCGCTGAAAAACTTGAAACTCAGTTCTCCGGCAACTCCTTCTCCTCCTTGCCCATCAGATGTTGCGGCGGCTTTGGATTCGGCACTCCGCACGCATGCCCGCTCCGCGTATCCGGCAGATCCAAAAAATGATGCCCGAAGATGGTTCCGGAGAGACGATTCAAAACCAACACCAGGCAACGGTCCGGATGCCCATACCAGAACACCGCATGCACATGCATCTCGTCCCCGCTCAAGAACTCCCGCATGAGCATGAAATCTCGTCCATCCTTCAATAACTGATACGTCTCCTCACAAGCCAAGAGGTAATCTGACACTGGAATATCCGGCTGCTCCTCCTGCTTCAGGCGCTTCACCGGCGCGATCATCGTCGCCTCAAAATATTCCAGATGGATTTCCCGCAGCTTCATCGCCTGATCTCGGAGTTTCTTCACATGAAGATACCGCATGCCCTGATTACGCGCAAAGCGAAGAGCATTTCTTTTCTCTGTGTTCTCCGTGGTGATCTTTTCCTGCTGAAAACTGAACACTGAAAACTTGAAACTCTTATCTGACCGCCGCGTGCCTCAATCCCCGTGTGCTCACGCGCAATGTCTGGATGCCGAAATGATGCAGCACCGACTCATAGATCAACGCGCCCATCAACATCACATCCGCACGCTCTGGCGGCAGCCCCACGATCTTCCGTCGCTCTGCCAGTGGCAAACTCCACAAGCGCTCGCGCATCGCGGCCACATCCTTCGCCGAGATCGATAATCCCTCCATCTGTTCCCGCGAAAAATCCTCCAGTCCCAAGTGGATGCGTGCGAGAATCAGCGAGGCTCCGCCTGTGCCTACGAGCAATGTCTCCGCACTTCCCGGCTCTGGCAGCAAAGGCGCGATGGCGGGGGAGGCCGAGTTTACGAGCAAATCCTTCAACCACGTCTGGCACGCGATGAGATTTTCCACCGTCGGCGGATCATCCGGTCGAAATGTCTCCAGCATCCGCACGGTGCCGAGTTGAAAACTGTGATCATATCGCCGTTCACCTTTGATGCTCACGATGAATTCCGTGCTCCCACCACCGACATCGAGGATGAGCAAAGGATGCGATGCCAGCGACGCATCGCTCAACACTCCGTGATAAACCCAATCCGCTTCTTGCGCGCCGGAGATGACTTCCGTGCTGAGGTTCGTGTGCTCTTGGATCTGTTGGACGAGTTGTGATCCATTCTGCGCATCTCGCGTGGCACTCGTTGCGATGACACGGATGCTTGCCGCGCCCAATTCCCATGCATGCGCTGCAAAGCGCGTCACGCAATCCACCGTGCGTGCGATAGCGTCCGGATGCAGCCGGTGAGTTTCGTAAAGGCCTTGCCCCAAGCGCGTCTGTTCGCCAGCTTCGAAAGCAGGGGAGACGCTCCCATTCGCGACATCCGCCACCAGCATCTTCACTGAATTGGTGCCGATATCGATGACGGCGCGGCGTGTGACATTATCAACCATACGAGGTAAGATAGTGCGGAAACAGGGCAGTTGCCAGTTTAGGAGAGGTGACGCCGCGCCAGCACGGCCCCACCCGTGATGCCGGCATTGTCACCCAATTGGGAAGCGATGATCTCAATCCCCTCCGACGTGCCATCCAGCGCATAGTCATGCGCCGTCTCGATGATGATCGCCATCATCTGGTCTTCCATCTGCTCGATGACGCCGCCGCCGAGCACGATGGTGTCAGGATTGAAAATATTGATGAGATTCGCCACGGCGATGCCCGTATACTCCGCCGCTTCTTCGATGACTTTCTCCACGAACTTGTCGCCGCGCTTGATCGCCTTGCGCAGATCACCGCTCTTCATCTCATCGAGATTTTCATTCAACATCTCGGTGAGGACAGTCTTCTGCCCTTCCTTGATGGCCGTCTGGATACGACGGAAAATCGCACTGCGACTGGCTAATGCCTCGAAGCATCCCTTGTTCCCACAGCCACACTTAGGCCCGCCGACCTCTAACACCATATGACCCACTTCACCGGCGGTTTTGTTGAAGCCCGAGAAAAGTTTGCCATTGATGATGAGCCCACCGCCGATGCCCGTGCCGAGGAATATGCCAACCATGTTCTTTGGTTTGCCGCCCAACTCCGCCTCGTGAACACCGAGTGTGCAGATATTGCAATCGTTCTCGATGAACACTGGAACATCCAGATGCTTCTCCAGCATCTTCTTCAACGGCACATCGCGCCATTGCAGGTTCGGAGCGAAGATGACCTTGCCACTCTCAGGATCAACTGCACCGGGTGCACCGATGCCGATGCCCTTGATCTGTTTGATATCGAGATCGCCTTCATCCACCGCATCCTTCACGCAACGGGCTACACGCTCGATGACCTCTTCCGGCCCGCGCTGATGCTTCGTGGTCATCTTCGCGTGGCTGATGCATTTCAGCCCGCGATCGAAAACGCCCGCAAGAATCTTGGTGCCACCAAGATCCACACCGACGACGAGATTGTCACTTTTGCTCGCGGAATCAGCCATGATTGAGCGGAGTTAAAGATTAACGACCGGCGATGACTTTTTCGATATGCTTGCGCAGTTCGGCGGTGACGGCATCAGAAGGGCGATTGCCGTCCACGATCGTGAAACCATACGAGGCCTGCAGTTTCGTGAACTGCTGTGCCATCAGCCCCTGATATTTCAGGAAACTGTCGAACATGTCGCGCGAAAGGCCGAGGTCCATGCCGCTTTCCCAATAATCGAGCGAATGGTTCTTTGCAAAATTACGCTGCACGAGTTGTTCCGGCGAGACGTTCAGGTAAAAGACCGCGTCCGGTTCCAGCGCGATACCATACAGATTCTTCAGCCACTTCTCATCCATACCGCGCACCATGTTACGCGCCATAAGCGTGTAGATGTAGCGGTCCGCCAGCACCATGAAACCTGCCTTAAGCGCAGGCAAAATCACGTTCTCCAACTGATCGGCAAAATCCGTCGCGTAGAAGAGGCTCAAAGTGGAACGGCTGAGAATGTTACCTTGCTGCGCCTGTTCCAGCTCTTCACTCACCAGTGTGGAACGCTTCAATCCCACTTGCACCGTGGCGTGACCGCAACCTTCCAGCCATTCGACGAGGCGATTGATCTGTGTTGAACGGCCAGAACCATCCGCGCCTTCCACCACGATGAGGCTGCCCGTGAGCTGCTTGAGATCCACACGCGGGATGCCGTGGCCGTAGAAGCGCTTGGCCTTGCGGGTCGGCACCAGCACTTCGCTGGTCAGACGGGTCGTTGCTTTTTTGCGGGTAGCCATGGCTTAGAGTTTGTTGCAGGCGTAACCGCCAAGATTGATTTTGGAGGCGACGAGCTGGCGCATGATCTCCTGCTGCGGCTCGACCGTCTGGTTCGCATCGATGACCGTGAAGTTATACTGCGTGCTCATGGCCAGATACTGCTCCAGCAGGCGGCCTTGGAAGATGCGAAAACTCTCATACGGATCAGTGGAGAGCCGCATGTCCATGCCCGCTTCGAAGTATTTCAACTCCGGGCGGCCATCGAGAATGCGTTGCAGAGAAGTCTCCAAACGCGCCTTGAAAAAGAACGTCATGTCCGGCTGGGCGGCGAAGCTATACAGCCCGCGAACCCATTCCGGTGGGCAACCACGCACTGTATCGCGCGCAAAGGCGGTGAAGATGTAGCGATCGCACAGCACCAGGTAACCCGCTCGGAGCAGGGGGACGAGCTGGCGCTCGTAACGATCCGCGAAGTCCGTGGCGTGGATGAGGCTGAAGGTGGTGGGCGTGAGCAGTTCGCGCTTCTTGCCCTTGCTCGTCGCGCTCTTCACGAGCACGGAGGAGTTCCACTCGCTGAAAAACACCTTGAGGCCCTGCAATTCGAGCCAGCGCTTCAAGAGGTAGATTTGGGTGGATTTCCCCGAGCCATCGATTCCTTCCACGGCAATGAGCCGTCCAGGAAAACCTAGTTCCGCGAAAGTCTTCATCTTTCGCGGTCCAACGTACTCCGGGGGAGTCTGAAAACAATGTTTTTTAGCGATGGGACGACTATCCATGGGCTATTCTCCGGTATTGTAACCGGACAGTAACACAGGTTTGGTCGATGGTCACATGTCATCGCGCACTTGCTGTCTTGCCGCCGGGTTTCTATAACTTCGACATGCATTTTACTTGGGCCGTTGTCATAGCTTTTGTGTTGCTGTTTACTCCGGTCAGCCATGCGCAAGCCCCCAAGTCCGAGCCCGTAAAAATCATCTTCGATACGGACATGGATAGTGATTGCGATGATGTCGGGGCGCTGGCGATGTTGCATGCCTTGGCAGATAAAGGAGAAATTGAGCTTTTGGCGGTGATGACTTCTGCGGCCAATCAATGGTCCATGCCGTGTGTGGATGCGATAAACACATTCTTTGGCCGACCAGATCTTCCATTGGGGCGTTACAACGGTAAAGTGCCGGCGACAGCTTCCAAATACGCCAGACAGATCGCTGAACGTTTTCCTCATGATAAGGGCACTGGTAATGGACTGATGGATGCCGTGCTCTTGTATCACAAAATCCTGAACCAACATCCCGATCAAAGCATCGTCATCTTGAGTGTGGGTGACCTGAGCAACCTGGCGGCCTTGCTGAAATTCCAACCGGAAGGCAATCAGGCCAAGGGAGAGCAGCTGGTCAAATCCAAAGTGCGCGAGTGGGTGTGCATGGGCGGCAACTTCATCGGCAGGCCGGCGAAGGATGATCTGAAGCTGGGGAACAATAATTTCACCTTGGACAAGCCGAGTTCGCATTACGCCGTCACGCATTGGCCGGGATTGATCACGTTTGTCGGGCGCGAGATCGGTTCGGTGCCGAGCGGGTTGCAAGCGGGCAAGCGGCTCGCGGAATTGCCTAAGGACAACATCGTGCGCGCCGGATATGAATATTACTTCGATGGCGTGGTGAAGTCGCGGCATGTGGCCGACCAGACCGCAGTGCTGTATGCCGCACGGGGGCTGAGCAACTATTGGGATGTAGAGAGACGCGGCTACATGGACATACAGCCGGACAACACGTTCGTGTGGAACTACGAGAAAGATAAACACCACTACCTGCTCAAGCGCACCGTGGACGGAAAGCCGAACGACCGGGAGATCGAGAAGGTCATCGAAGACCTGATGATGTATCAGCCGAAGAAAAAGCAGTGATGATGTCACGCCGATTCTCCTTGGCGTTTAAGACAGTTCACGTTTTCCTTTCCGACATGCAACCCGTACGCTTTCTTGCGCTCGTGGCCGTCTTGGCTGTCACTGCTACTGTTATGCCCACTTTGCATGCTGCTCCTGGACAACCGATCAAGTTATGGTCTGGCAAAGTTCCGGGGGACAAGGACACTGTCGGCGAAGAAAAAGACATGACAAAGCCCGCGGAAAACAAAGTGGGCGGTAAACCGGTCATCCGTTTGGGCAATGTATCCGAACCGACAATCACATTTTATCCCGCGCCCAAAGTGAATAACACGGGCACGGCTGTGCTGGTGTGTCCGGGAGGGGGGTACAGCATTCTCGCCTATGATCTGGAAGGCTCAGAAGTGTGCGAATGGCTGAACTCCATAGGTGTGAATGCAGTATTGGTTAAGTACCGTGTTCCGAAGCGTCCGGGAACGGACCGGCACGGGCCGCCGTTGCAGGATGTGCAACGCGCCTTCGGCCTCGTGCGCAGCAAGGCTTCTGAGTGGGGGATTGATGCGAAGCGCGTCGGTATTTTGGGTTTCTCAGCAGGCGGACACCTCTCCGCGGTTGCGTGCAACAATTACGAACAACGCACCTATGAAAAAGTGGATGCGGCGGATGAGCAAAGTTGCCGCCCGGACTTCGCTGTCCTCATCTATCCCGCCTACCTCACGGTGAAAGAGCAGGGAGATAAGGTCGCACCTGAGCTTCCTGTGAGTGCCAAGACTCCGCCGACCTTTCTCGCGATGACGGGTGATGATGGTGTGCGTGTCGAGTCTGCCTTGTTCTACTATCTTGCCTTGAAGAACGCCAAGGTGCCCGCCGAGATGCACCTGTACCCGAAAGGTGGCCACGGCTATGGCCTGCGTCCTTCCGATAACACCGTTTCCTCTTGGCCGAAGCGTGTAGAAGAGTGGATGGGTGCGAGCGGATTGTTGAAAGCCAAATAAATAAGGCCGTAGCGGCACAATTCACGGTAACGTATGCCCCACGATTGTGCAGCGTGGGGAATTCGTGAAATCTGTATAATGGAATTTGCCGCCTGCGGGACAGGGGAGAAGCGGACCATTATCAATATAGAGATTTACTTCCGCTAGGGTGGGCGGGGCTTTCGGCATGCGCCTGTGATCGATCAACCATCGTTGAATGCTCCCATCCAAGTAGCGAAGACTGTCTAAGCAGTGGTCGGTATCTGTCTTCAGTATCTGATGGTTGATCCCCGCATTCTTAAGTTTATCTCGCAGCCATTTGCTGAAAACTTTGGTGTCTGAAATCTCGGCGATGCCATGCCGGTAACAGGTGCTTGCCATGGTCAAATTGCCCAAAGTGTAGCTCCCTCCTTGAGGGCACATCGTAGTGACTCCCTGCGGCGGATATGTGCGAAGTTGTTCTTCCGTGGGGGCGGTGAAGAAGTGGCTTTCGTTTGCCAGGGCCCAGCGGCTGATCGCGAAATCAACCGCCGCCAAGTTTTGCTGGCAGGCATTGCCTTGGATGATCACACGCGATTGGTCATCGGTATAGAGATAGACTCCCAGTCCCGTTAAAAGAATTGCGAGCGAAACGATGATCCGCTTGCGATGCTTTTTGATGATAGGGGTAACAGTCATACGCTGTGATTTCTCACGGCAGGCTGTGGCCAGTTATCGTGCAGCAGGGCGGGTTTGACACTTGGGTGAAGGAATATTTTCCGCCCAGTGGACAGATAAGAAATTGCCCGTTCTTAAGATAGGTTGCTGACGCATAGGGATTAACCAGGTCTCCATCTTTCATCTTGTTTTCCAAGGCCCATTGCTGTGCTGCGCCATCGAGTTGCTTCATGTTCGCGATACAGGCATTGCGAGGGGCGAACCTTGAGCCGGGTCTCATGAAGATGTAGGTGCGGACGAATTGGCTGACCGGGTTTCTCTTCGGATAGATCGCTACATTGAGTGTCTGCCCGTGAATATTGCAGGTCGTAGCCAGCGCCAATGTGCCGAGCTGATATTTGCCTTGGCTAGGGCAAGTCGGAAACTTTCCTTTCTTAAAATAGGAGGCGATATCCTGAGTGGTCGGCTGATTTGTGGTGCTGTGATGATTCGATTTCGCCCAGCGCGTGATGGCCTGGTCGATCAGGAAGAGGTTCGTTTGGCAGGCTGAAGGTTGGGTCGGGATGGGCACGGGTGCATTCAAACGCCATGCTCTGACGCCGAAGAAGATCAGCAGGGTCACGCATAGAAATGCGATCAGATAGATGATTTGACGCGTGCTCATGTGGAAAGGAGTGAGTGGTTAAGGCAGGCTGTGACCGGTGATGGTGCAGCAGGGAGGATTGCTCACCACGGTGAACCAGTATTTGCCGCCTTGGGGACAAGTAGGGAGAGTGCCGCCTTTCAGATAGGATGCGGCTCCCATGACGTCGATTTCATCTTTGTCCTCTTTGCGGTTCTCCAAGGCCCATTGTTGAGCGGCACCGTCCATTTGTTTCAGATTGGCGATGCAGGCATTGCGATTCGGTTGTATGCGTATTCTAATCAAACCAATGGACTGCAAGACAGCTTCTACAGGGTTTAAGCCGCTGGGTTTTGGCGCAGGTTGCATGATCGCACCGTGTTTGCTGCAATAAGTCGTAAGCGCGCCATCCAGAGCCATTTTTATGACTCCGCCTTCCGGACAGTGTGGGACCACTCCCTTGGCGGTATAAGGTTTCAATGCATCAGCAGGAGCGAAGTTCGTGAGGCCGACGCGAATCGAGTTGGTTAATTGTGCAAGGATGGCGTCAATCTCTTGGATTTGTTGCTGGCAAGGAATCTGAGGGAGCGCGACTTGAGCAGTTTGCCATGCTCTGACCACGGGATAACCGATGAGAGCAAGCAGGCCCAACGCGAGCAGGATGATACGCTCGCGGCGGCTGAAAAACTTTCTGACTTCGTTCATGAGGTTGATCTGTTGATTGATGAACTGACCGGAGAGAAGAGGAAACGAACACGCCAAATCAATAAACGAACTGGGTGGGGTTTCCTCCTGGCAGGCCGTCACCGCGAACAGCCTTGAAGAACTAAACACTGGAAATGATATCCAGTTGCGGGATTTAGAAAAGAAAAAATCCGCCGCTTTGCAGGCGACGGAGGTGTTGAAAGGAATTTATTTGAGCATGTGGACAGGCGAGGCGCCTGTCCGACTGGTGGCAGCCGAAGGCGGCTGCCCCACTATGCGGGCGTTATGCCCGCATCTCATCTGCATTGATGCCGTTGTCTGTGCACCATTTGCGATAAGCGAATGGGGAGATCTCGCTGGGTTTGATCTCGCTGCGGCCACCCCAGAAAACATTCGTGTAGAGCACCTGTATGCCGATGCTTTCGAGGTGGGCATCGATAGCAGCCTTGTGTGCGAGGACGAGTTTCTTGTCCGTGCCATGGGCCACGCCCATGACGTTCACGTTCTTGAATTCCGGACCGCCTTCGCGCCAGTAGGCGTGGGTCATGATGTGGTGACGGCCCACTTCGCGGCCTGCTTCCATTTCGCGTCCAGCCGGAACAGCCCAATGGAAGAGGGCGTTGTAGCGCGTGACCTGTTCGCCCGTGGCAAGCGTCTTCACGTGCTCGAGGAAGGTGGAGAAGCGGCCGATGACTTTGCGCTTGTTCAGGTCTTCGGCGGTGCGCGCGAATTCTTCCAAGGACACACCAGCTTCCTCTGCGCGGGCGTCCCAAATATTGGTGACCAGTTCGTTCGGCTCGAACTCGCGCTTGAGGGCTTCGAGGATGCGCCATTCGTGATCGTTCAACGTGACGATAGCGACCTCAGTGGCATCTGCTGGCACATCGGCTTTGCTGCCCGGTTCCATGCCGCGACGGCGCACATGGCCGACGCCGAGGGCGAAGAGTCGCTTGGCGGGCATCACGCGGAAGTGTTGGCCGCCGATCTTCTTCAGCAACCACTCGCAATGCTTGTGGATGGAGTAACCTTGCGGAACTTTCAGCGTGGTCCAGAGACGGTAGGAGGAACCCGTGCTGACCGTGTCGGTGGAGCGGGTGACGACGTGACCGGAGAAAGGGTCTTGCTGGAAAAGATAATCGAACGCCGCATCCAGCTTCTCATTCGGCACTTCCCACGCGACGAGCGCGCCTTCAGCGAGATTCGTGGCGAGGAGGGTCTGGCGTACACGGCGGATGGTGCCTGCTTCGAGCATCGCGCGGATGCGCTCGATGACGACAGGCAGTTCCACGCCGGAGAGGCGGGCGATCTCGCCCAGCGGATCACGCTGGAAGCCTTGGATCTGATCTTCCGAAACTGCGAGAATCTTCGCGTTGATCGGGTCAGCCACATTTACGGGAACACTGGCAACGGTCATAATACAAAAGTTATGACGCTAGCTTGGCCCATGAGATTCATCCGGCAAGCCAAATGCTAAGGAAAGAGCACCCTTTTTTAACCACAGATGGACACAGATTCACACAGATGAGGGGAGAAAATGACCAATGTCCAAGCACGAATGACGAATGCTTAAAGCTTCAACTCTAGGTATGCGCCCGGGGACATGCTGTTAACAGCATTCATGACGGTGGGGATGTGCAGTTTGATGCGTGGCCAGCGGGTGGTCAGCAGGACGAGGATGGCGATGCGACGGGTCTTAAGATTCTGTTGATAGCGCAGATTTTGATCCGTTGTGATCAATAATTCAAATCCTGCATTTTCGGCAGCGGCCAGTAGATCGCCATTACTCAAATTGGACCAACCAACTTCGTAAGCAGTGGAGACTTGGTGGGCGGATAATTCAAAACGAAGCGGTGCTGGCGTGCCTTGATCGAACAAAATCTTCATCGGATCAAGGCTGGCTTACCATAAGACTGCGGTCAGCATGCTCCAAGACAGCCAAGACCTGTGCTTTGGAAACGCCCGGGAACCATTCCAGAAAATCGTTTACACTCGCGCCTTCTTCCAAGTTCTCAAACAAGGCATGAACGGGAACGCGGGTATTTTTGAAAACCCACGCACCGCTGACCTTGTCGGCCACGCGTTCTACAGCAGGACATTCATTCCAGTCGAGCATGGCTTACTTTAGGTCATTGGAGAGGACGCGGCAAGTTTCTGCTTGGCAATTTGCACTGCCCCGCGTAACACGCTGGCTGCTCTTTGAAAGAAGCCGGTCCGTGTGGATCGGTAAACTTGCAGTCAAATGTCAGGGAACCCCGTGAAAGTCGGGGACGGTTGCGCCACTGTGACAGGTTACAAACTCCCATAGGCCACTGCCGAGCGTAAGCAAAGCGGGAAGGCGGGAGTGAGGTTTGAAGCCTGGAGTCAGGATATCGGTTTGATTGCTCTCGTCCGCCTCAGCACACGTGTGTGTGCCGGGGCACTTCTCCGACAAAGAGAAGGATGGGGCCAGCCAGTTCTGCCCAAGCGGAGCTGGATCTGTTGGATGCCTTCATTCTCCATTTTGCGGATGTGGAGGCTTTTGTTTTTTCCGGGGTAACCCGGTCCAGCATGGTCCTCACTTCCCACTGGTCTCGCCATAGTCAACAACCGCCGCGCGATAAACGCGGCTATGGAAAGATCAGTGAACATGCGTCAGTTAGCCTTGCCGATAACCATCGGCCTCACGGCGACCTCAGCGGTCGCCCAAACCACGTCCTCAACCAGCACGGAAACGAACCGTTTGCCGGAGGTGGTCATCACCGCCACGCGCACTGCGGAAAGTGCGGCAGCGACGGCCAGTTCCGTGACGGTCATCACACGCCAGCAGATCGAGGCGCGTCAGATCCATACGCTGGGCGATGCTCTGCAGGGTGTTCCGGGCATGTCTGTGGTGACTACGGGTACACCGGGTCAGCAGACCTCGGTGTTTTCACGCGGCACAGAGAGCAATCACACATTGCTCATTGTGGACGGGCGTCGTGTCACTTCGCCCATCAATGGTGGTTCGTTCTACGAGAACTTCACGCTGGATAACGTGGAACACATCGAAGTGGTGCGCACGCCTTCCTCGGTGATGTATGGAGCGGATGCCATCGGTGGCGTGATCAACGTCATCACGCGGAATGGCAAGGGTCTGACGAAGCCGGAGCATGAGGTGTCCTTCGAAGCCGGTTCGTTCAACACGACGAAGTTCACGGCGGACAGCCGGGGGATGATCGGCAAGGTCAATTACTCGGTGGGCTTGTCACAGCAGAACAAAGATTTCCCGCGTGATAACAACAAGTTCCAGCAAACAGCCGTGCGCGGTTCGTTGGGCTATGAACCGGCGGAAGACTGGTATTTCGACCTGAAGGGGAGTTACTTCGTGAGTGATGGTGGTGCGCCGGGTTCCACCGCATTTCCTGACCCGATTGCGACCTTGGAACGCAATGTGGCGAGCATCTCGCCGGGCATCACGTGGAAGGCTTCGGACATGTTTGAATCCAAGGCGTTCTATTCCTATGAACACCAGAATCAGCGGTATCGCGACCAGTTCGGCACGGACAACAAGCTGAAGCTGGATTCCAACCAGATCGAGTGGCAGAACGACTGGAAGCCGGTGGATAAGTGGACGCTGACGGGCGGCCTGAATGTGCAGGATTTGACGATCTCGCAACACAACGCGGCGAACATCGAGAACATTCATGCGAACCAGACGGGCGTGGGTTTATTTGCACAGAGCCAGTGGAATCCGCTGGAGCGGCTGAAGCTGATCAATTCCGGGCGCTATGACCATTATAGCGATTATGATGGTTCGTGGTCGTGGAAACAAGGTGCCTCTTATCTGGTGCCGGCGATCGAGACGTTGATTTTTGCTAACGTCTCGGCGTCATACAGTCCGCCGTCACCGCAGGATCTTTACTTCCCGTTGTTCAGCAATCCGAACCTGGTGCCAGAGGAATCACGGGGTTGGGAAGCCGGGTTGGAGAAATCATTCTGGAAAGATCGCATCACGGTATCCGCGACATACTTCCATAATAAAATCGACAATCTCATCCAGGCACCCGCGCCGCTTTTCATCCCGTTCAACGTCTCGAAAGCGGAGACAGAGGGTGTGGAAACAGGCATCTCGTTTCAGCCGTGCCCAGAGTTCGCCACGAGCGTGAATTACACGTATCTGACGGCGCAAGACACGGGTAACAACGTGCGCTTGGTGCGTCGTCCGCGCCATCTCATCGGCTGGGATATGACGGTGAAGCCCCTCAAGCAACTGACGCTGAACACCGGCTTGCAATGGGTGATGGAGCGGGAAGATGTGGCGTTCCCTGCGCAGATCAACGCAGAGGATTATCTCACGGTGCGTGCCGTGGCGACGTGGCATGTGACGGAGAAATTCGAGCTGTGGGTGCGCGGTGAAAATATCAATGACGACCGATATGCAATCGTCACCAACTTCCCGGCCTTGCGCGCGGCTGCTTATGGCGGCGTGCGTCTGAAGTTCTGAGTTTAGTTTTGGTCCTGAGGTAGTTGATGCCTGAATCGATATTAATCGCCTGGAGCGGTGGGAAGGACAGCGCGCTCGCGCTGCACGACATCCGCCGCTCCAGTGCGTTTCACGTGGCGGCACTGGTCACCACGTTTCATAACGGGCGCGAGCGGAATGCGATGCATGGGATACATCGCGACATCCTTCAGGCGCAGGCCAAGGCGCTGGACTTGCCGCTGGTGGAGATCGGGTTGAATGAAGGGGCGAGCAATGTGGAGTATGAGCAGGGTTGGGCGGAGGCGTTGAAGCCGTTTCAAGCGCAGGGCATCAAGCGCGTGGTGTATGGGGATCTGTTTCTCGCGGATATCAAAGCTTATCGAGACAAGTTCATGGCGCGTTTGGGCATGGAGGCGATTTATCCGTTGTGGAATCGAGATACGAAGAAGCTGGCTTTGGAATTTATCGAGCAAGGTTTTCAGGCGAAGCTGGTGTGCGTGGACCCGAAGCAGGTCGATGAGGGATTGGTGGGGCGAGAGTTTGACGCGACGTTGCTGTGGGACTTGCCGACGAGCGCGGATCCGTGCGGGGAGAATGGAGAATTTCACACGCTGGTTTATGCGAGTCCGGATTTTGCGGATGGGCCGATTGCGGTGGAGGAAAGAGAGCGTTACAAGCGGAACGGTTTTGCGTACGTTGACTATCAGCTCGCTGCGGCGGGCATGATGTGATGAGTCAAAATGCTGTGGTTTTGTGGACGGGTGGGAAGGATTCCGCGCTGGCGCTGTATCTGGCGTTGAAACGCGGCTATACGGTGAAGGAGTTGGTCACATTTGCGCCGATCGATGCCGAGTTTCTGGCGCATCCTTTGCCGGTGATGTCGCTGCAAGCGGTGGCGCTGGGCTTAAAACATCGCATCCTGAATATCGAGGCCCCGTACGAAGAAGGGTATCGCAAGCAGTTGGAGCTTTTGAGAAGTGAGGGAGTGGAAACGCTCATCACGGGGGATATCGATGAGGTGGCGGGGCAGCCGAATTTCATCCGCACGTGCGCGGAGCCGCTGGGCTTGGAGGTGTGGACGCCGTTATGGAAGAAGGGGCGCTGGGATTTGATGGGCGCGATTCTTGCCGCAGGTTTTCACGTCATCTTCTCTTGTGTGAAACCGGTCGGATTGACGCCAGCTTGGGTGGGGAGGCGCATTGATCGCAAGGCGTTGGAGGAACTCGCGCAATTACATACAGACACTGGTTTGGATGTGTGTGGTGAGCAGGGGGAGTATCATACGCTGATTCTGGATGGGCCGGGGTTTAATCGACGTTTGGAACTAAGCGATACGGAAGTGATCAATCGCGGTGACCTGGCGTATCTGAAGATTGGCAATGCCCGTTTGCTCTTGCCGAGTGAACCGCCGACGGAAGCGGAGTTGAATCTGGCTTTGCCGCGCGAGATGGAGCGGCCTACGAAGACCAAGCGTTGCAGCCAGTGCGGTAAACCATTCTTTTGCGGACCGGGGCAGGGCGGGGGAGAGTGCTGGTGCCAGAGTTTGCCTGCGGTGGGGCCAATCGCGGGACCCGGGGTGGATTGCATGTGCCCGCAATGTTTGCAGGCAAAAATAAATGGGTGAAGAGGCAGTTAGCAACTTCAACCGTTTGTTTAAAATTAAGGCAAGGATTGCAAATCCCGGCACCCCTCACCCCGGCCCTCTCCCCTCCGAGGGGCGAGGGTGCACGCACCTGTTCTTTTTTACGTCCTCAGGTTCATCATGTTTTACAGCGTGATTGTGCCCTCGAACGCAAAGTCTGCCGGGCCGTTCAGGGAGACGTCAGCGAAGCCGCCGTTCGCTTCCTTGAAGCCCACCTCCAGCATGTCGCCGCCTTGCACCTGCACCTTCACGGGGGAGGTGAAGCCGTGGACGCGTGCGGAGATCATCGCGGCGGCGCTCACGCCGGTGCCGCAGGCGAGCGTCTCGCCTTCCACGCCGCGCTCATAGGTGCGCACACGGATGAAGTTCGGTCCCTTCAACTGCACAAAGTTCACATTCGTGCCACGCGGCTTGAAGTGCTCGTGATAACGCACTTCCGAACCCACTTGCGCGACCATGGCCTGATCGGCATCCGGCACGAAAAGGATCGCGTGCGGCACACCGGTGTTCAGGGAATGGATGGCCGAGGCACCTTGCTTGAGAGCTACTTGCTCGCTCAGGCGGAGGTCCTTGGGTGTGGTGAGATTCACCGTTACGCGTTCGCCATGGAACGTGGCGCTGATGACGCCAGCGACTGTCTCAAAGGAGGTGCGGTCTTTCACACCCGTGAGCTTCTGGATATAACGGGCGAAGCAGCGGGCGCCGTTACCGCACATCTCGGCATCGCTGCCGTCGCTGTTGTAAAATTGCCAGGCCCAATCCGCCTTGCCGGAGATGCAGGGCACCAGCAGCATGATGCCATCCGCGCCGATACCGCGCTGGCGATGGCACAACTGCACCACTTGCTCGCGGGTCAGCTTGATATTTCCTGCCCGGTTATCCAGGAGGATGAAATCATTCCCCGCACCGTTCATCTTGGTAAATTGCAACGTCATGTAGGCGCACACTACTTAATGGCGGTGGAAAAACAAGTCGTGGGAATACGGAGATAGGGGGCTTCATGCTTCGGCGAAAGCATTCTTACTGCCGGCTGTAAGCACGGCAGCACGGGGCGGCATGCTACGTCGGACCGCAAATTGGCCCATTACCGAATATGGACTTTTGCCGTGTGGAATTGTCTGGCTGCGACATTTTGATTTTCTGGATTTGATGCTATCATTCATTCGTTAATGCTTCGTAATCAATTGTTTGTCTGGGCTTAAATCAATTGCATTAGCTGCCCTGACAGTGGCTAAAAAGGGCCATTAATTCTTTACAGTCTGGTGACAGCCCATCAAATTGCTCGCCGTGTCGAATCCGCTGTTTGATACCAGTCGTACCTTGGATAGTTCGCTACGGCAGCCCGCTTTGGAGCTGCCGGGCGGTCCCGTGTCCCCAGATGGTGCCATCAATCGTTCTCAACAATACCTTCTCCGCGAACAGAAGCCCGAGGGCTACTGGATCGGCGAACTGATGGTTGATTCCACCCTCGTCTCGGACATGGTGGCCTTCCACCACTGGGATGACAGTGTGGACCTCGAATGGCAGCGCCGTGCGGTCAATCACATCCTGTCGATGCAGTTGCCGGATGGCGGCTGGAATATCTACTACGGCGGTCCGGCGGAGGTGAACGCCACTATCAAGGCTTACCTCGCTCTGAAGCTGGCCGGTGTGCCGCTGAAGGACCCGCGCATGCTGCGTGCCCGCGAGATGGCGAAGAATCTCGGCGGTGTTCCGCGCATGAACACCTTCTCCAAGCTCTACCTCGCCCTCATCGGCCTGTTCCCTTGGAAATATCTGCCCACGATCCCCTGCGAAGTTCTGCTGATCGGCAAGTGGTTCCATGTGAACTTCTGGGACATGAGCAACTGGTCCCGCGCCATGCTCGTGCCGCTGGCCATCATCAATCATTTCAAGCCCACGCGTAAGCTCAACGTTTCCTTGGACGAGCTTTACACCGAAGGCTTCCATGAACGCGATCTCGCCTTGCCGCGCGATCCTGAGTTCATGACTTGGCGCAATTTCTTCCTCTCGCTGGATGGGTTGCACAAGTTTGCCGAACTCTTTGCTCGTGGTGGCATCCACCCGTTCCGCCGTCGCGCGTTGAAGCGTTGCGAGGAATGGATGGTGGAACGCTTTGAAGGTTCTGATGGTTTGGCGGCGATTTTCCCGGCGATGCTCAATGCGGTCATCGCGTTGAAGGCTTTGGGTTATGCACCGGATCATCCGGAGATGGTGCGTGCGCGCAAAGAGTTGAAGAAGCTCGAGCATCACACGGCGGACAGCATGCGCATCGAGCCGTGCTTCTCGCCGGTGTGGGATAGCGCCATCGTGGCCATCGCTCTGCGTGAATCCGGCGTGCCGGCTGAGCATCCGCAGATGAAGAAGGGTGCGGAATGGATCATGGATAAGGAGATCCGTTTCCGCGGCGACTGGTATCAGAAGAATCCCGTGAACGTGGAGCCGAGTGGCTGGGTCTTCGAATACGCAAACAAGTGGAACCCGGACGTGGACGACACCGCCATGGTGCTCCTTGCCTTGCGCCAGATCCCTACGGACGATCCGAAGCGTCGCGATGAATGCTTCAAGCGCGGCATGGATTGGATGATGGCCTTCCAGTGCAAAGATGGTGGTTGGGCTGCTTTCGATAAGGATTGCACGAAGGGCATTTTGGAAAAGGTTCCTTTTGCCGATCACAACGCGATGCTCGATCCCGAGTGCGCGGACATCACGGCGCGTATCTTGGAATTGCTCGGCTACGAGAATTATCCCGTGGATCACCCGCAGATCCAGCGCGGCATCCAGTTCGTGAAAGACGAGCAGGAGGAGGACGGCTCCTGGTATGGTCGCTGGGGTGTGAACTACATCTACGGCACCTGGCAGGTCTTGCGCGGTATGCGCGCGCTGAAGGTGAACATGAACCAGCCTTGGCTCATGCGCGGTCGCGACTGGCTGGAGAGCGTCCAGCTCCCCGATGGCGGCTGGGGTGAGCGCTGCAATACTTACGACGATCCGGTTTACAAAGGCCAAGGTCCCAGCACTGCCTCGCAAACCGCATGGGCGGTCATGGGCTTGCTCGCATTCGATGACCCGTATCGCCCGAGTGTGCAACGCGGTATCGAATACCTCGTCCGCATGCAGAACAAGGACGGTTCGTGGTCTGAGGAAGAAGTCACGGGCACCGGCTTCCCGAAAGTGTTCTACCTCAAGTACGACATGTATCGGAATGCCTGGCCGCTCCTCGCCCTCTCGACGTATAAGCAATTGCTGGCGAAAGCGGCGAAGCCTGCGACGGCGCTCAGCGGCAATGGACTTAATGGACACGATGGACTTAATGGCAACGGCAAGTCGCACCTGAATGGGCATAATGGGACGAAAGTGAACGGCACGCACTGAGCTTCGCTCTGATACTGATGCAGCCGCTGTTGGGGCGTATCTCGCAGTGTCCCCAATCCAGGAAACCGCAGGCACGCTCACTCCTCACCCCAGCCCTCTCCTCATTAAGAGGAGAGGGAGAACATTTGACGCCTGCTTTCTGGATTTAGAAGTCATGGGTGGGCGACATTTCCCTTTACCCTCGCGGGGCTGCATCGTATCAAGCTCGTCACATTTGATTGTCACTGTGGCATACGATGTCTGAGCAATCCAAAATTCTCATCTGCTTCGCTGTAAAGGAAGAAGCCGCGCCGTTCCGGGCTTTTGCGGCGAATCGTCCAGATATCCGCCTCGTCGTCACCGGTATGGGGGCGAAGAATGCGCGGGAGCAGTTTTTGGCGGCGTTGGCGGAGGGGAAGCCGGGTTGTGCCATCACATGTGGGTATGCGGGGGGATTGAATCCGGCTTTGGCACCGGAAGCGTTGGTGCTGGATGCTTCACTTGATTTTCCGCTCACGCAAAAGCTGCTGCAAGCGGGAGGCAAACTGGGCACCTATCATTGCGCTACAACCGTTGCCATCACCGCACAGGAAAAGGCGGCGCTCTTTGCCCAAACGAAATGTGATGCGGTGGAGATGGAGTCCGGCATCATCCGGCAGATTTGCGCGGAGCAGGGGATACCGGCGGCGACGTTCCGCGTGATCTCGGATGCGGCGAATGAAAATCTGCCGCTGAATTTCAATGAGTTGATGACGCCGGAGATGACGATGAATTTCGGGAAGCTCGCGTGGACGTTGATGAAATCACCGGGGAAGATTCCGGAGTTGATGCGGTTCGGCAATCGCGTGAAGTCTTCGGCGCAGAAAATGGGGGATGCGCTGGAGCAGGCGCTTCAATCGTAGCAGTCGACGTGAGGAGGCTCTGACTTCCCAATTCTAAGGCTCGAGTGAGTCTTTTTTATAGGTTCATCCCACATTCGCTTGCCTCCGCTCGGTTGATGATATCTTCCCTCTGCTTGACACCCAGCTTCTCTTCCCAAACCATCCCGGCATTCCACTATGAAACATTTCATCGCCTTTGCGTTTCTCTGCATTTCGGTCAGCGCCTTCGCCGACGATGCCGCGATTGCCACCCAGCTCCAAGCCCTCGGCGGCAAGATCAAGACCACGGGCACTACCGTCACCGAAGTCACCTTCAACGAATGCTCCAAGCTCGGTGAAACCGAGTTCAAAGCCATCGGTCAGCTCAAGGGCTTGAAGAGCCTCACGCTCTACAATAACTGCACCAATCTGAATGATGCCTCGCTGCTGCACATCGCTGGCCTCACCGAATTGGAATCGTTCGGCAGCGATCGCATCAATGTCACCGATGAAGGATTGAAACCGCTCGCGCAGTTGAAGAATCTCCGCACCGCCTCCTTCTTTCACACCTCCTTCGGCAAGAAAGGCTTCACCGGCGTGGGCTTCGGTTACCTGAAAGACTGCCCCAAGCTCGAGCGTATGACTGTGGCAGGCATCTCCATGGGTGATGAAGGCTTCGCCGCCATCGCTACCATCACGCAACTCAAAGACTTCTCCACCTGGCACACCTATCAGACTGAAGCGGGCAATGACCACATCGCCAAACTCACGAACCTGAAATCCCTCCGCATCGGGCAGCGTCTCCCTCGCGGTGGTGCACCTAAACCCGTAAGCCTCAGCGACGCCTCTCTGCCCAAGTTCACCAAACTGGCTTCACTCGAAACCCTCCGCATCGGCGAATCCCGTTTCACTCCCGAAGGCCTGAAAGTCCTCAAAGCCCTTCCCAAACTGAAACTGCTCAACCTCTGGGAAGTCCAGATCACCGAAGCCGACGTCGAAAAAGTGAAAAAAGATTTCCCCAACGTAAAAGTAGAATGGCAACCCCTCACCGACGAACAACGCAAACGCCTGGAAAACTATCTTAAAGAATAAGTAGCGTAGGATGCTCGTCGAACGCAGGCTGTTGCCTGCTCATGGTGGGGCAAAGCTGCGGCTTTGCCCTAACTTCTGTCTTTACCGCCGGACTCACAAATCGAACCGGCCATTAGAAAACTGCCTTTCACCCCACTTCTCAGTCTTTGCTGAAAACACCTCCGACTCGTCCTTCGTAAATCCAAAATCGTAAATCCTCACGCCCTAAGCATCCTCAACAACTTCACAAACACCGAAGGCTTCGCCGCAAACTTCTCCGGCGAAGTCGTCCTCAGATTCGCCTCATACCGATCGATCGCCTCCTTCGCCTCTTTCAACTGACAGTTCGCTCCTTCTCGATACAATTTGATCGCCTTGACCTTGTTATTTTGGAAAAGCGCCTCCTGAATCCACGCCACCCGTTCCGGCACAATCGTAGTAGGAATATCAGTAGTAGAAGCAGAGCGGGGGACATCCAACGGCTTGCCCGCCTCAATCCGCTCCACCGCTTCCTTCGCCTCTGCCAAACCAACCCCAGTCCACTCACGATACAACTTCACCGCCCCGATCTTGTTGCCAGACCGCAGCTCTTGCTGAATCAGCGCCAGTTGATTTGAAGAAGCATCCATAACGCATTTGCCCGTTTCAGGCTCCCAGCAGAATAACAGGTCACTCGAAACGGGCACTTACAATTGCACAGTGATTTTATCGCGCTTTAGCATCCAACCCCGTCACAATCCGTGACCCGCGTTTATACGTGAAATAAGAATACGCCCACTGGAACAATACTGCGATTTTGTTCCTGAATCCCACCAGGAACACCAAGTGGATGAACAACCACATCAACCACGCTGGGAACCCCGTCATCTCCAGCTTGCCGATTTTGGACACCGCTGCAGAACGTCCGATCGTCGCCATAGAACCCTTGTCCCAATATTTGAACGCCGGACGTTTCTCTGGTGGCAACGGCTTGTCGCGCAACTCATCCTCGATGATGTCTGCGACATGCCCCGCCATCTGCATCGCCGCCGGACTCACGCCGGGAACCACCTTGCCATTCGCATCCACCAGCGCTGCCATATCCCCGATCACAAACGCCTCCGGATAACCCGGCACGCTGCAATCCGGCGCCACCTTCACGCGACCAGCGCGGTCCAGATCCACACCGAGTTTTTTTGTCAGCGGGCTTGCACCCACACCTGCCGCCCAGATGATGTTCTCTGCCTCGATACGACCATCCTCTAGTTCTACCACACCATGCGTGATGTTCTTCACCTTCGTATTCACGCGCACTTCCACGCCCATCTTTTCCAGCGTTTGCCGCGCATTATCACCGAGTTCAGGCGGGAATTGCCCGAGCAATCGCGGGCTCGCTTCGATGAGTACCACCCGCGCTTCCGTCGGATCAATGTGTTTGAAGTCATCGCGCAACACATGATTAGCCAATTCAGCGAAAGCCCCCGCGAGTTCCACACCCGTAGGCCCGCCGCCCACGACGACGGCAGTGAGCAGACGATCATGCTCCGTCTTATCCGGCTCATTCTCTGCTTTCTCAAACGCGAGCAACACCTCGCGCCGGATGCGCAAGGCATCATCCAAAGACTTCAATCCCGGTGCATGCTCTTCCCATTCGGGATGTCCGAAATAACTCGTCACCCCGCCGAGGCCGAGCACGAGATAATCGTAATCCAACGTCTTGCTCTCTAGCACTACCTGACGCTGCTTCAGATTGATATCCTTCACCGTATCGAGCAGCACAGTGACGTTATCGCGGTCAGACAAAATGGAGCGGATGGGCTGGGCGATCTCCGGGGCAGACAGGCCGGCAGTGGCCACCTGATAGAGCAACGGCTGGAACAGGTGATGATTCTGGCGGTCAACTAAGGTGATGCGCGCGTCTGGCTGGGCGAACTTCTGGCAGAAGGTCAACCCACCGAAACCGGCGCCCAATACCACGATATGCGGACGTCGAGTCTCCATAACACTGAAACTGTCCGCTGCCCCTCAAAATAAAGCAAATTCGTTGTTTTCATGGGATGATAAGACGGAGTTTTCTCGCTTGCAGGGCAAAGCTTGCAGCAGACCTTGAGGCGGCTTTATTTTCGACTTATGCAATCAGCCAGCCGCAGAGCTTTCTTGGCGTCCATCATAGGTGGTGCTTCATATGTCGCGTTGGCTCCCCAGTTCGCGCGTGCCGCGACGACGGGCAAGGACTTCCAGATCCAGTTGGATGTCCTCAGTTCTGGTTTCGACAAGAAAACTTGCTGGGTGCATCCGCGAGCTGGAGCGATTCCCGGCAAAACGCCCAAAGTGGTGCTTACGATGCAGAAGCTGCTGTTGACGGGGAGCGATGTTTTTCTGCCGCTCAATGATATCCGTACGGACGATCTCGGTAAAACGTGGACGAAGCCGGTGGAACATGCAGAGACATTGGGCCGACGGGATGAGCCGGAAGGAAGTATTGTGGCGGTCTGTGATTTCACGCCCAAGTGGCATGCGAAGACGAAGAAGCTCTTGGGTATCGGCCACACCGCGCGTTATCAAAATGACAAGGTTGTGGCGAATCGCAGACGGGAGACGCCTTATTCCATTTACGATGAACAGACGCGTAAATGGACGCATTGGGCCACGATGGCGATGCCGGAGGGTGGTAAGTTTTACAATTCAGGTGCGGGGTGTGTGCAGCGGGTGGATTTGACGAATGGCGATATCCTGCTGCCGATCTATTTCAAATCACAGGAGGCTAAAGCGTATTCTACCACGGTGCTGCGTTGTACGTTTGATGGCAAGATGCTGAGTTATGTGGAGCATGGCAGCGAGTTGAGCGTGGCGATCGATCGCGGGCTTTATGAGCCATCGCTCACGAAACATCAGGGGCGTTACTTCCTGACCATGCGGAATGACCAGGTGGGTTATGTGGCGGTGAGTATCGATGGCTTGAAGTTCAACGAGCCGAAGAAATGGACATGGGATGACGGCACGGACTTGGGCAATTACAACACGCAGCAACATTGGGTGACGCACAGTGAGGCGCTCTATCTGGTCTATACGCGCCGTGGGGCGAACAACGATCACGTGATGCGGCATCGCGCGCCACTCTTCATGGCACAAGTGGACACAGAGAAACTGCAAGTCATTCGCGCTACGGAACAGGTAATCGTACCGGAGAAGGGAGCACGCCTTGGAAACTTCGGTGTGGTGGAGGTGAATGAACACGAGACGTGGGTAACGGTGGCGGAGTGGATGCAGACGAAAGGGCCGAATCCGTCCGATTATGCCATTCCCATGAAGTATGGCTCAGATAACCGCGTCTATGCCGCGCGGATCAAGTGGTCGAAACCGAACAAGGATTGGAATAAAGTTTAGGGTCTCGGGGAATAAAGTGTTCATCCCGATACTCCTATCGCTGATGAATGCAAAATCTCACATGGGTTCAATGCTGAAACAGCTTTCACTCGTTGTAATCCTGTCCTTACTGACGGTCACGGCCAAGGCGGCTGAACTGGTAAAGGATTTTACGCTGAAGGCCGTGCCTGCGGGCGAGGATTTCAAACTGAGCGCGCAGAAGGGGAAATTCGTGGTGCTGCATTTTTTGCTGAAGACGGAATGCCCGATCTGCCTGAAACACACGCGCGAATACATTGCGCAGGGGAAAGATCTGCCGAATACGGTGCAGGTGTTCATCAAGCCGGACGAGGAGGCGGATATCCGCCAATGGACGTCCAAAATTCCCGGTGACTTGCTGAAGCAGAATCCGATCTATCGTGATCCGGATGCGAAACTGGCGAAGGACTTAAAGATACCGGATGACTACAAGTTTCACGGGCAGGTGGTGCATTATCCGGCGTTGATTCTTATCAATCCTCAGGGTGAGGAAGTGTTCCGTCATGTGGGGAAGAACAATGCGGACCGGTATCCGATTGATCAGTTGAAGGCAAAGATTGGGCAACTGTCCAAGTAGTGAAATGGCGTGGTGATCTATGTTTCGGACTTTGAATCCGCATTCAGGATGAATATTCTGCGGGCTTAAGCGTTCCAAACATAGCATCGCCATGTTTACCAACGAAAGCCGCCGTCAGGATTTTCCGGGACTTCATTCCCTTACGTATCTCAATACCGCTGCCGAGAGCATCCCGCCGCTGTGCGTGGGCGAGGCCATCCAGCAGTATTGGCAGGACAAGCTGAAAGGAATGAAAGGGCGCGACCAGCATTACGCGCAGGTGGAAGCCTGTCGCGAGATCAGTGCGCGCATGATTGGATTAAAGACGTCCGAGGTGTCTTTCTGCTCCTGCAGTTCGGAGGCTTACAATCTCCTCGCCACAGCGCTCAATCTGCAAGCGGGCGATGAGGTGGTGGTAACGGATATCGATTTCCCAACAGGCACAACACCGTGGTTACGAGCGGTTCATCCGCCTACGGTGCGCTTGTGGCAATCGGTTGAGGGGGAATTGCGGATAAGTGATTTGCTGCCTTTGCTGAATGAGCGTACGCGGCTCGTTCAGATATCTCTGGTGAGCTTTTACAACGGCTTCCGCGTGGCCTATGGGCCGGTGCGGGATGCCGTGCGGCGGTTGGCGCCCAATGCGTTGATCTCTGTGGATATTACTCAGGCACTGGGTCGCGTGGTAATGGATTGTGCGGATGCGGATATCATGATCTCCAGCACGCATAAGTGGACACTGGGTATCCATGGTGGTTGTGTCATCGGGATTCCACAGCATCGCGCTGCGCGGCTTACGACGAATGCAGGCGGTTGGTTTCATCTCACGAACGCTTTCGACGCGGATCGTTTTCAACGCGCTGTGCCTAAGCAAGGGGCAGCGAGTTTTTCTGTGGGTATGCCTAACTTTGTTTCGCTCTACGCATTGAATGCTTCGCTCCGCTATCTGGAGAAGGTCGGAGTTGAAGCGATTTCAAAGCATGCTAATCCGTTGGTGGCAGAGACGCATCGTGGTTTGATCGAACTGGGATTGAAGCCGATGGCGCCGCATCAGCCGGATTTGCCGACGGGTATTTTGGCTTTCCGCCATCCGCAGACAACCGAGTTGAATACAGCACTCGAGAAGGAGCAGATCCATGCGATGCATCATGCGGGGCGTATCCGCATCGCGCTCCATGGCTACAATACATCGGATGATGTGAAAAAGTTGCTGAGCGTGTTGGGTGAGGCGTTGAAGCGGCTGTGAGTTTGGCCTGAAAGGCTAGCAGAGCCTAGCCCAAGGCAGCTTTGCTGCCTTGGGTATAAGATGTTGCAAAAAAGAGCGGCCTGAAGGGCCGCCAGAGAAGGTCTTACTGAATCGTATTGAAAAAGGTCTGGTGCCCTGTCAGGGCACACTTTGTTAGTGATTGCTTTACCCAAGGCAGCGTTCGCTTGGGGCGAAGGCTGCCTTGGGCTGGAGTCTCTTGGCCCTTTGGGCCAGTGCCTCGAATGTTTTCAGCTAAAAAACACCTTCTCCGCCGTCTTGCGCAGCATCCAGGCGCGGTCATCTTTCGTTAAGAAATCCAATCTCTCGCGGATGAGGGCGATGGAGTCGGAGTAATTATGGCCGGGATCGACTTGATAGGGGCAATCGCTGGCCCACATCAGGCGCTTGGCGCCGTAGGCATCGCGCACTTTCTTTATCATCGGACCGAGATCGGTGTAAGGTGGCTGCTTTTTCCCGAGTGCATAGAAGGCGGAAGTCTTCACATATACATGAGGATGCTTTGCGAGGCTGCACAATGCATCCACCTGTTCATCGCGGATATTGCCATCCACGCCGATGCGGGCGAAGTGGTCGATCACCACGCGGGTCTTCGGATATTTCGCGCACATCTTGTCGATGGCGGGCAAGGCTTCGGGGTTGATGAGCGGGCAGACGGCGAGGCCGAGATCGGCTGCTGCTTCCCACATTGCGGCCATGCCGGGTGAGCCGATCCAAGCGTCCACGCGTTGTTTGCCGGGATGGATGCGAAAGCCGCGCACGCCGCGCTCTTTCAGGATGCGCATCTGGAAATCGAGCTTGGGCTGATGCTCATCGATCACCGCTACACCGGAGAAAACGCCCGGATGCTCCAGCATCACGTGGAGCATGTAGTTATTGTTGAAGCGGTAGAAACTCATCTGGATGAGCACGATGCGGACGACACCGTTCGGTTTGGTGTGCGCGAATAGTTCCTCCGGCGTGAAGCTTGCGGGCTGCATATCCGCCACCTTGAAATCACTATGGATGGGATAGCGGCTGAGATTCGGCGTCCACACATGCACATGGGCATCGATATCCTTGCCGCCTTGGGCGGGTGCGGAAGTCGTTTTACAACCGACGGCCAAAGCCGCGGCAGAGAGAGCCGTAGCTTGGAGAAAATCACGGCGTGTCAGCGAACGATTCGCGGCGATGGAGTCGGGAGTCTTCATGGCTTGGTTGGTGTTGGTCATTCGAAACGACGGATGAATTCGCGATAAAACTCAAATGCTTGGATCACTTGATCGATCTCCACGTATTCCACAGCGGCATGAGCGCGATCAATGCTGCCGGGACCGAAGACGAGCGAGGGCAAGCCTTGGCGTGAGAGCTTGCTGGCATCACTGCCGAAGGGGACGCCGCAAGGAGTGCCGTTGAGGCCAAGCTCTTTCAAGATCTCACCGGCTAACAAAGTGGGCAGTGCATCCAGCGGCGTATCCAGTGCTTCATCGGTGAGCATGGGAGCTTCCATGCTGGCAACGAAACCGGGATGCTTTGCGGTGAGCTCATCGAGCAAGCGTTGATAATGCGCGAGGACGGTTTCCACCTTTTGGCCGGGCAACAAGCGGCGGTCAATCTCGATGGCGCAAGTATCCGGCACGAAGTTCACCTGCACACCTCCGTGGATCACGCCGACATTGCAGGTGGCAGGGCCGAGCAGGGGATGAGGGTATGCGGCCAGTTGCTTATGGTCTTCCTCCAAGGCGAGGACCAGCCGGGCCATGTGCGTGATGGCGTTCACGCCGAGATGAGGCTTGGAACTGTGTGCGGCGCGACCTTGCACGCGGATGCGCCAGCGGAGGACGCCTTTGCTGGCGACGACGAGGCGCATCTCCGTAGGTTCGGCGACGATGGCGGCGTGACCGGTCAGGCCTTCGCAAAGTTTTACGACACCGCGATAGGAGTATTCCTCATCCACCGCGGCGGCGAGCCAGACTTCGCAAGGCGGTGTGAAACCTTCCGTCTTCAGCGCGGCCATGGCGTGCATCATCCCGGCCAAGCCAGCCTTCGTATCGCACGCGCCGCGTCCGTAAATCTTCCCTTCGGAGATCGTTGGCTCGAAGGGCGGGATGGTCATGCCGACGACAGACACGGTGTCTGTGTGTGCTTCCAACACGATACGGCGGGAAGGGTCTTTGCCGGGTAACTTGGCGATGCAGTTAGGGCGGCCTGGAAAGACTTCCTGCTCCCACGTTTCCATACCGCGTTGACGGAAGAACTCGCCGACATAAGCCGCCATCGCTGCTTCAGAAACGCCGCCTTCATAGGCCGGGTTGATGCTCTTGATGCGCACCATGTCGGCCAACGTGTTGATGACGGGATGGTTGCTCATGATGTCACGAAGGTTGGGGTGCTGCTTTTTCGGCCTGCCAATCGATCGGAGCGATGCGTCCGATCATGAAGAGGTAGGCACCGACGCCCACGACCAGCACGGCTGAGGAGACGGCAAAGGCGATGGCGAACGATTTGGTTTCGGTCACCAGCCAGCCGGTCAGGATGGGGGAGACCGCACCGCCCATGTTGCCGATGCAATTCTGGATACCGGTCCATTTGCCGGCGGCAGAAGGTCCGGCGAGGGTTTGGGTCACCGCCCAGACATTGGAGGTGTAGAAGCCCAAGGCAGCGCAGGCGGCACAGAGAAAGGCTACGCACAACTTGGCGTCATGCACCATGACCGCCGGTACCATGAAGGTGGCGCACAGGAGAAAACCGGCGATAATAAATGTTTTGCGGACGCGCGTAGGGCTGGTGCCACGCTGTATCCATTTGTCTGAGCACCAGCCGCCAATCAGGGAAGTGACCGCCATGGCCCAGAAAGGTAGAGATCCCAGAGTGGACATGGACTCCTTGGAGAATCCGCGCTCTTCTTCCAGATACGCGGGCAACCAATTGATGAGGAAATACCAGGCGTAACCCAGACAGAACATCCCCAGCGAGGTGCCCCAGACTTCTTTGCGGGAGAGCAAGCTAGACCACTCGATGGCTGGCGCGGCAGGTTTGGGCGCATCGGTGGAGTGACTTTTGCGCTTTTCGGAAGGTACGAGCAGCAACCAAGGTAAGAGCCAGAAAAGGCTGCCCAATCCGACGATCAGGAATAGTGCGCGCCAGCCGTAGAGCGCCACGATTTTGGGAGCGATCATCATGCTGAGGGCAGGACCTATTTTTGAGCCGGCATCGACGAGTGCGTTGGCAAAACCGCGCTGTTCTTCCGAATAGTTAGCCGCCAGGATACGAGACGTGGCGGGGAAGGCGACGCTTTCCCCTACGCCCAGAATCAGCCGTAAGGCGAAGAACGCCGCAAATCCGGTAAAGATACCCATCGCTGCGGTAGCGAGGGACCATACGAAAAAGCCGATGGCATACACCCATTTCACATCATACCGGTCCACCAGCCAGCCCGCGCCGAGTTGGCAAAGTGCATAGCTCCAGAAAAACGCGGACATCAAATGGCCCATCTCGATCTTATCGAGTTTGAATTCCTTCGAGATGTCAGAAGCTGAGATGGGGAGGGCGCTACGGTCGATGTAGTTGATGCCCACGGCCAGCACCAGGAGCGCGAGAATGGTGAATTTGGCGGAGCGATTCACGTTTTCTTCGGTTGGTTAAAGAATAGACGCTTGAACGGGGACGGGGCGCAACCTAGGGGGATGATTGCAGCCAGCGCAACCCCTTTTTCGCGTTTGAAAGATTTATCTGCTTTAATGAAAATTTTTCGGTAAGTTCGCGGTATCGCCATACAATACGTGATGATGCCAGAGCAGAATCAACCTGTAGCCGAGCCCAGCGAGCGCTTCATCACGCTGCTGAACGCGACGCATGGGCGGCTGCTGGGGTTCCTGCGGGTGATGCTGGGTAATAACGCGGATGCGGAGGATGTGCTGCAACGGGCGAGCCTGACGATGTGGCGGAAGTTCGCGGAGTTTGACCAGACCTTGGATTTCTTTGCCTGGGCGAGCAGCTTCGCTTTCTACGAGGCCAAGAATTTTCAACGGATGGCGGCGCGTTCCAAACTGCACTTTGACGATGAATTGATGGCGCGGCTGGCTGAGGAACGGATGGCGGACTTGGAGCACCGGGATGCCCGTTTTGAGGCGATGGAGAGGTGCATTGAGGAAATGGATGTGCCCTCGCGCGAACTGGTGCGCGAATTTTATCTGAATGACATGCAGGTGGAGGCCTTGGCGCAGCGGTTGGGACGTGCGCCGCAGACGCTTTATAACAAACTGGTGATCTTGCGGCGGTTGCTGGGTGAGTGTGTGCGTCGACGTATGGAGCAGGAGGCAAAGGCATGAGCCAGCCAATCGATCAACAAGAGTTGCACCAGCTATTCGTCGCGAAGACGGATGGCACGATCACGCCGGAAGATCATGAACGGTTGTGCGCTTTGCTGAAAGGTTCAGCAGAGGCGCGGAAGCTGTGGTTTGTGTTTCAGGATACGGAGACGGGATTGCTCGGCTGGGCGCAGAAGGAATCTCAGAAAGAAGAACAGATACCGATCACGAGTAAGGTGACGAAGGCTGATTTTTCGGCGGCTAATACCGGTTTGTGGCGGAGCGTCAGCGCCATGGCAGCGGGGATTGTGATTGGAGCGCTGGCTTGGGCGTTGTGGCCTAAAACTGTGCCGGTTGATACGATAGCATCGCGCAATGGTTCAACTGTAGTGACCGATCCGGCAGCGGTTGTTCGTGCAGAAGCAACAACCGCCAGCGTGGCGGTTTTGATGCGCGGTGCGAATGTTGTGTGGGACAAGAGCGGCATGATGCCTTCTATGAATGCGCCTTTGTCTCCGGGTGTATTGAAGTTGCAAAGCGGCGTGGCGGAGATTGAGTTTTTCCAAGGGGCGCGGTTGTGCATCGAAGGACCGGCGGAGATACGGTTGATCTCGGCGGGTGAGGCGTTTTGCCAGTCGGGCCGTTTCAGTGCGCATGTGCCGCCGCATGCGCGCGGGTTCAAGCTAGGCACGCCGAAAGGGGATATCGTGGATCTCGGCACGGATTTCGGTCTCGATCTGAGCGATGCCGCTTCCGAACTGCACGTCTTCAATGGTGAAGTGGAGCTGTATCAGCCGCAGGCGCAGATGCGGAAGCTGACGACCGGTGCGGCCGCGGATCTTACACAATCGGCAAAGGCATTGGTGGCGAATGAAAGCGCGTTTGCGTTCAGTCGCAATCTGGATGCGCGGGTGAATGAATCGCGTCGTCAGGCGTTTGAGTTGTGGCAGACAGATACGGAGCGTTGGCAGCAGGATGCGGATACGCGGCTCTGGCTGAGCTTTCAGGATGAAGGAGCTTCGCGTTCTCTGCGGAATACGGCGTTGAACGGAAAGGATATCGCGGCGGGCAGTATCGTGGGTTGCACGTGGACGGAAGGGCGTTGGCCGGGCAAGCGGGCATTGCAATTCCGCAGCTTGAGCGACCGCGTGCGGTTCAACATTCCAGGCACTTACAAGCAACTGACGCTGACGGCGAGCATCCAGCTTCATGGGCTGAATGTGCGGCAGAGTTCACTGTGTATGAGCGAGGGCATCGGGGCGGGTTACATGCACTGGCAGATATTGCATAATGGTTCGCTGTGCCTGGGGGTGGGCGATGGGTCGCGTCGGGTGGGGGCGAATGCAGAGCCGGTGATCTGGCAGGATTACATCAGCCCGGTGGTGTTTACGCCGGAGCGTTTTGGCCAATGGGTGCATCTGGCGGCGGTGTATGATTTAGAAGGCAAGGAAGTGCGCTTCTATGTGGATGGAAAAGTGTATTCCACGCATCCAATCACGAAGCCGATCACTCTCGCACCGGGATTGGTGGAATTGGGCAACTGGATTCCGGCACCAGAGAAAGTGCAGCAACCGATCCGTAATTTTGCGGGAAGCATGGATGAATTTGGACTGGTGGCGCGCGTCTTAACCGAAGCGGAAATCCAGCAGCTAGCGGAATAAGTATTTCGTCATGCATCAAAAAGCCTCCATACCAAAACAGGTGATCGAAGGGGAGCCCGGCACCCCTCACCCCGGCCCTCTCCCCTCCGAGGAGAGAGGGAGATGGAGCATTCTCAAGCTTTCCTATGCTGCTGTCATTTTTGTAGCAGTGCTTTCGTTGCTGGGTGGCGAGGTTCAGGCGAAAGAGCTGACTTCGGCGGAGGTCGATTTCTTTGAGAAGAAGATACGGCCCATATTCATCGAACAGTGTTACAAGTGTCACAGCGCGACGGAGAAGATCAAAGGCGGGTTGAGTCTGGAATCGCGCGAGGACTGGTTGAAGGGTGGTGACACGGGAGCGGCGATCGAGCCGGGTGATCCGGAGAAGAGCCGTTTGATCGAGGCGGTGCGCTATAAGAATCGTGATCTGCAAATGCCGCCCAAGAATCCCTTGAGCGAGGCGCAGATACGCGATCTGGAGACGTGGGTGAAGATGGGTGCGCCGGATCCACGCATCAAGACGGCGAAGGCGACGGCAGCGAAGATGGGGATGAGTCTGGAGGAAGGACGGAAGTTTTGGTCGTTCCAGCCGATGGCGAAGCCGGAAGTGCCAGCGGTGCGCAAGAGTGCGTGGGTACAATCTCCAGTGGATGCGTTCATCCTGGCGAAATTGGAGGAGAAGAAACTGAAACCTGCGGCTCCGGCGGATAAACGGGCGCTCATTCGGCGGGCAACTTTTGATCTCATCGGATTGCCGCCGACGCCACAGGAGATTGACGCATTCTTGGCGGACCGTTCACCGGGTGCGTTTGCGAAAGTGGTGGAGCGGTTGCTGGCCTCTCCACAATACGGGGAGCGCTGGGGGCGTCACTGGCTGGATGTGGCGCGGTATGCGGATTCCAACGGGCTCGATGAAAATGTCGCGTTCGGCAATGCATGGCGGTATCGCGATTACGTCATCAATGCGTTCAACAAGGACAAGTCTTACGACCAGTTTTTGACGGAGCAGATCGCGGGCGATCTATTGCCACGCTCGGAAGATATCGCGGTGCGACATGAGCGGTTGACGGCGCTAGGCTTTTTGACGATGGGGCCAAAACTGCTCGCGGAGGCGGACAAGACGAAGCTGGAGATGGACATGATCGATGAGCAGATCGATACGCTGGGGCGGGCGTTTCTGGCGACGACGTTTGGATGTGCGCGGTGTCACGATCATAAGTTTGATCCGGTGACGACGGAGGATTACTACGCGCTTGCAGGTATCTTTAAGAGTACGCACACGATGGATGACTGGAAGACAATCGCGAAGTGGCATGAGCCGGTCGTGGCGTTGCCGGAGGATTATCAGACGAAGAAGGATTACGAAGCGAAGATCACGGCGCATAAGGTTTCCATCACGAATTACATCGCGGAAGCGAACAAAGTGCTGCTGGTGACACTTAAGACGAACACGTTGCCGAAGACGCCGGAGAAGATGTATCCAACGAATACTGTGGCGGAGTTGGCGAAGCTGCGGGCGGATCTAAAGAAGATGGAGGAGGACACACCGGAACTGCCGAGCACCATGGGAGTGATGGAGAGCACGAATATTTTGAAGACCTTGCCAGTGCATATCCGCGGCAGTCATCTTTCACTGGGCAAGCCGGTTGCGCGTGGTGTGCCGCTGGTGATGACGATCTCGACGAAGCCGCAGTTTAGCGAGAAACAGAGTGGACGGATGGAATTGGCGCGTTGGCTCACGAATGAGGATCATCCGCTCACGGCACGCGTGATGGTGAATCGCATCTGGCGCTGGCATTTCGGGCAGGGCTTGGTGGCGAGCACGGATAACTTTGGCGTGCTGGGTGACAAGCCGACGCATCCGGAATTGCTCGATTGGTTGGCGCGGAAGTTCATCGCGGAAGGGTGGAGCGTGAAGGCGATGCACCGCACGATCATGCTCTCCAGCGCGTATCAGATGGAAGCGAATGTCAGTGGGGCACCGAATCATGCGGACCCGGAGAACCGGTTGTTGGCGCATTTTCCATTGCGACGATTGGAAGCGGAGGAGATACGCGATGCGTTGCTCTCGGTGGCGGGTTCACTGGATTTGACGATGGGGGGCAAGACGTTGCCGCTGAAGAATCGCGAGTTTGTTTTCAATCACACCTCGAAGGATGCGACGACGTATGAAAGTCCGCGTCGCGCGGTGTATATGCCGATCATTCGGAATCATCTCTACGACCTGTTCGAGCAATTTGACTATCCCGATCCGGCGGTGCCGAATGGGAATCGCAGTTCTACGGTGGTCGCTCCGCAAGCGTTGCTGATGATGAACAGCGAACTGGTGGTGAAGTCGGCGGAGAAGTTCGCGGAGCAATTGCTGGCGGATGAGAAAATGCCGGATGCGAAACGATTGGATGCGGCGTATGTGAAAGCTTACGGACGTTTGCCAGCGGCAGCAGAACGTAAACGGGCGGAGAAGTTTTTGGCGACATTTGCCTCGGCGGCAGAGGGGGATAAGGCAGTGGCGCGCAAGGGAGCGTGGACGACGTTGTGCCAGACTTTGCTGGCGGCGAATGAATTCATCTATCTGAACTGAAGTCATGAATACGCCTGAATTTTTACCGGGAAGAATGATCTCGCGGCGGAAGATGCTGCAAGGTGCGGCGGCGGGTTTTGGCTGGATGGCGGCATCGGCATTGATGACAGGTGAAGCGCGGGCAGAGGTGAGTCCATTAGCCCCGAAGCATCCGCATTTTCGGCCACGGGCGAAGCGGGTGATTTTCCTGTTCATGAAGGGCGGTCCTTCGCATGTGGATACGTTTGATCCGAAGCCGTTGCTGGATCGCGATGATGGCAAGCCGTTTCCGGGAGAGAAGCCGCGGGTGCAGTTCGCGCCGACGAGTGAATTGCTCAAGTCACCTTGGAAATTTAAGAACTACGGGAAGAGTGGTTTGCCGGTGAGCGAATTGTTTCCGCATGTGGCGCAGTGTGTGGATGACCTGTGCATCATCCGTTCGCTGCACGGGACGAATGCAGCGCATGGCGGGGCATTGCTGAAGCTGCATACGGGCAGTGATAATTTCATCCGACCCAGCATGGGTTCATGGGTCACGTATGGATTGGGCTCGGAGAACCAGAACCTGCCGGGGTTCATCACGATCTGCCCGACGTTCGCACATGGTGGTGTGAACAACTGGGGCGCGGCGTTTCTGCCAGCGGCATATCAAGGCACGCCGCTGGGCAATGCGACAGTACCGGCGGACAAGGTGACGGTGCAGCATATCCGCAATTCGCGTCTGACTCCGGCGCAGCAGCGGGCGCAGATCGATTTGATCGGACAGATGAATCGGGATCATCTGAAGCAGACGGGGCCGAACTTGGCACTGGAGGGGCGGCTGAATTCCTTTGAGCTCGCCTTTCGCATGCAGATGGCGATGCCGGAGGCGCAGGATATCTCCCGTGAAACGGATGCGACGCGCAAACTTTACGGATTGGATGACAAGGTGACAGAGAATTTCGGGCGGCAATGTCTGATGGCCCGGCGGTTCGCGGAGCGCGGCGTGCGGTTCATCCAGGTGACGCATAGTGATGGCGAGGTGCAATGGGATCAGCACGGGAACTTGCGCAAGGGGCACACGAAGAATGCGCTGGAGGTGGATAAGCCGATCGCAGGATTGCTGACGGACTTGAAAGCGCGCGGGTTGCTGGAGGATACACTGGTGGTGTGGGGCGGGGAGTTCGGTCGCACGCCGACGGCGCAGGGCGGGCCGGATGGGCGCGATCATAATCCCGAGGGTTTCACGATGTGGCTGGCGGGTGGCGGCGTGAAAGGCGGCATCGCGTATGGCGCAACGGATGATTACGGATGGTTCGCGCAGGAGAACAAGGTGCATCTGCATGACTTGCACGCGACGATTTTGGCATTACTTGGCTTGGACCATGAGAAGCTGACGTATCGTTATGCGGGACGGGATTTCCGGTTAACGGATGTGAGCGGGCATGCAGTTGCGGATATTTTTGCGTGATGTCAGAGCGTGAGAGTTTTGAGAATTCTCACTCCTCACCCCGGCCCTCTCCTCATTGAGAGGAGAGGGAGAACATTTGAGCACGCATCTTGTTTTTGGTTACGCTTGGCAATTGCGGAACAACTTACGGAGCCTTGTAGGTGATGCGGTAGATTTTTCCGGCTTTGTCGTCGGAGACGAGGAGGGAGCCGTCGGGCATGATTTCGACATCCACGGGGCGGCCCCAGGCGAAGGAACCATCGAGCCAGCCTTCGGCGAAGACTTCGTAGGAGATGGGTTTGTCATTCTCGAACTTCACAAACATCACGCGGTAGCCGATGGGTGTTTTGCGATTCCAGGAGCCGTGTTCGGCGATGAAGACGCCGCCGCGATATTTCTCAGGAAACATTGTGCCGGTATAGAAGCGCATGCCGAGGGCCGCAGTGTGCGGGGCGAGGAGGAGATCGGGTTCCTGGAATTTTTTATCGGTCGGGGCTTTGAATTCGGGATCGGGAATGCCTTTTGCGTGGATGTAGGGAAAACCGAAGTGGAGATCTTTTTCGGGCGCATGATTCAGTTCATCGTGCGGGATCTCATCGCCCATTTCGTCGCGGCCGTTTTCGGTGAACCAGAGGACTTTGGTCTGCGGATGCCAGTCGAAGCCTACGGTGTTGCGGATGCCGTGCGCGAAGACTTCGTGTTCCGAACCATCGGGATTCAAGCGCGTGATGGCGGCGTGCATGGGGTTCGTGCTGAGGCAGACGTTGCAAGGTGCGCCCACGGGGACGTAGAGTTTGCCATCGGGGCCGAAGCGAATGAATTTCCAGCCGTGATGTTCATCGCTGGGGAAGTTGGTGCTGATGATCTGGGGCGTGGGTGATTTGTCGTAGGTCTGGTCGATGTCAGGAAATTTCAGTATGCGGTTCAGTTCGGCGACGTAGAGGGCGCCATCGCGGAGGGCCACGCCGTTGGGCATTTTCAATTTTTCAATGACGGTGAAATGTTTTTCCGCAGCGCCGTTTTTATCGGCATCGATGACGGCATAAACCTTGTCGTCCTTGCGAGTGCCGACGTAGAGGATGCCGCCGGGGCTGAGGGCTATGGAACGGGCGTTATCGAGTTTATCGGCGTAAACAGTGAGCTGGAAGCCGGGCGGGAGTTTGATGCTATTTATCTTATCGTCGGTGGCGCGAACGGGCATTTTGCCTGCCATGCGGCCCTGCATGCCGCAAGCGCCGATGGAGAGAATGAACGTAAAGGCCAGCACCACAGCGACGAGTGAACGAAAGGTCTTCATAGGTCGTGAAGACGATTCAGCTAGGGGTGTGCCAAGGAGGGGGATTTACGATTTTGGATTTACGATTTACGAGGGACAGATGCTAATGACCTATTGCGGTGATTTTCAAGCTACCGAACAGACAGTCACATGAACTTACGGCGTTTGAACGCCTTCACTTCGGCTGCGTTGAGTTCAAACCATTCGCCATTCTTCCGTTTTAGCTCAAACCGTTTGTGCCAGTAGGCTTCTATGCCTATCGGGTCGTCAGTTCGGATCTCGTGTACAATTACGGCTTTTTCTGGAAGCTGGATGGCTAATTCGTATTCCCGTCTGCCGGTGGAATTACTACGACCGATTTTATGATAGCGTCCTGATTTGAGTAGGTAGACAAAACCATCCGGTGGTTCAATTCCTCGATCTGCTTTTTCCTGAGGAGACTCATTTCTCGCGGTCGTGGATTCACAGAGCAGCAAGATATCTTCGTATCCCTTTTTGTTACTGCAAAACTCCATTACTTTGGAAACCACTTGGTTTTTAGAACCAAAACGTTTTTGAAAAGCTGTGTGACCTGGAAAATCAGGGTCGTTACGAGCTTTCATTCTAAGTTCTGCGCTAAGCGGGAATCGTTTCAGCTCTCTCGTGAAGGTGATTAGTTTGCTAATGAGCCACTCATCTGCCGGGGCTTCACTCATTTGGTTAGGAGTGAAACCGGCTTCTATTAAAGCATCGCCCCATCTAATCCAGTAAACACCACTCCAATCGGATTCCTTAATTCCGGTTTCCGTGGAAAATTTACTACGCCCCAATGGTTTTCCACCATTAGTTTTGGCAGTTCGCCTGATTGCCTCCAAGATGTACTGTTTATCCATGCAGCAATTTTTGTGAACAGACGAAATAGTTTTCGCGATTGCTAAGAAATACTGCAACTGGAAAAAGATTTGTTCACGTGAGTGACTGATTTCCGAAGTAAATGGAGCGGGCTTGCGTCGCTACGCGACGCTGGGGCTTGGGAGGCTTACCACGGGCTGAAAGCCCGTGGCTATGAATCTTTCCTCGCTAACGCGAGGGGGAACAACGGCGGCTTGAAAGCCGCCGTTATGAATCTTCTTTCGCTAACGTGAAAGGAGTTACTTGGCTTTAGCGCGCCTAAAGCTTCCCGAACGCCATTCTTTTTCTACTTTGCTGCTCACGAGTTTCCAACCGTATTGGGCGAAGGTTTCTTCGACTAACGCGAATTGGGTTTCGAGGATGCCGGCGAGGACTAGGAGGCCGTCGGGTTGCACGCGGGCGCTGATCTTGGCGGACTCGGCGATGAGGAGGTCGTAGATCAGGTTCGCGCAGACGATGTCGTAGCGGTCGCGGGATTTCGCGGGGAGCTTGGTGAGGTCGGCCTGTTTGAGTTTTAGTTTATCGGCGACTTTGTTCTTTGCGGCGTTTTCTTTCGCCACGCGGACGGCTTCGGGGTCGTAATCGAAGGCATCGACGGGTTTGTAGCCGAGCTTGGCGGCGGCGATGGCGAGGATGCCGGAGCCGGTGCCCATATCGAGGAAGGATTGTTTCGTGCCTTTCTTACGAGCCTTCACAAGCTGGTGCAGGCAGAAGCTGGTGGTGGCGTGTTGGCCAGTACCGAAGCTCAGGCCGGGATCGAGGACGACGAGGGCTTGGCCCTTCTTCGCCTTGCGCTTGATCCAGCCGGGGCGGATGAGCAGTTTGCCACCGATGCTCATGGGCTTGAAGTGACGCTTCCAAGAGTTGGCCCAGTCTTCGCGTTTGATCCACTCGATCTTGAAGATACACGGGCCGATGTTCAGACCGCATTCTTGGATGCGCTCCAATTCGGCGCGGATCTCCAGTTCCACCATTTCATCCCAGACTTCATCGGCATCGAGATAGACGATGGCGATGGTCTGGCCGGTCTCGAAATCACTGTAGATCGAGGGCGTGTTGCGGAAGCGCAGTTGCAGGAGTTCCTGCACGGCTTCTTCGGTCTCCGCATGGATCTCGATGGAGACTTTGCGGAGCTGCTTGGATTTTAACGACGGTCGCGCCATGGGGTGAAGTTGAGGAGTTGGAGTTCGGTTTTGTGAGCGTGCAGGTTCACGACGGAGACCCCGGCGTATTCGATCTGCACACGGCCCAGAGAGGTGAGGGGAATATCCAGCAGCACAGAGAGCAACATGCGGATGACGCCGCCGTGACAGACGATGGCGACGTGCTGGCCTTTATGTGCCTCGATAATTTTTTGCAGACAAGGCTCGACGCGCAGGCGGAATTGCATGGCGGATTCGGCATCGGGAATGGCGGCGGCGTGGAGCTGGTCCAGCCAATCGAACGCGCTGATGCCGAACTTTTCCTGCACATCGTTCCAGGTGAGGCCGGTCCACGCGCCGAAGTCCACTTCGCGCAGGCCATCAAGGAAGCGTGGTTCGTGATGGGGAATCTTTTCCAGTAGCGGAGCGAGGGTCTGACGCGCGCGGCTCATGGGGCTGCAATAGATGGCGTCGATGCGCTCCGTGTGCAGATACTCGGCCATGGCTTTGGCCTGGAGATGGCCGTCATCCGAGAGTTTCATGTCGATGCGGCTGCCACCAAAGACTTTATGGTATTTGGTTTCGACCTCGCCGTGACGGATGAGGTAGAGGCGGGTGGATGGGGTGGTGCTGCTCATGGAGGTGCTAAATGAAATTAGAGAAAAGGGGGCACCCCTCATCCTCGGTCCTTCTCCCCTCCGAGGGGAGAAGGAGGATTGGGCGCGTTGTCGATCGAGGCCGCGTTGTGAATTTGTGCGCGCTCATGATTTTTTGGGGATGCGGAGGTAGTTGGTGATGTCTTTGGTGCGGCCGGTGCGTTCCATCAATTCATACCAAATGGTTGTGCGGATGGATTCCAGTTCACCACTTAATTGATTGTTCCAGAAACGTAAGACTTTGATGCCTTCAGCGTTAAGAAGGTTATCACGTAGCGAGTCGTTGCTTTGTTGGCCGGGATAGCCATGCCCGCTACCGTCCAGTTCAATGGCAAGATGTGCGTCGGGACAGTAGAAGTCTAAAAAGTAAGGGCCGCATTGGTATTGGCGGCGAAACTTGAACTCGTTGAAACGCCGGTCACGCAACAAACGCCAGAGACGTTTTTCTGTCTCGGTTGATTTTTTACGGAGATGGCGGGCAGTGTTTTTGGCTTTATCTGTTCGCGTGCGGTAACTGGTTTTAACTCTGCCTTTTGTGTTCGTCTGGGAACCGGGGGCACCCCTCATCCTCAATCCTTCTCCCCTGCCGAAGGTCGGCTTCCCACTAGGGGAGAAGGAAGATAGCGGCGTTGCGGTTTTAAGGGGCGCTTGCGATATGGGACGTGAGGTTCGAATGGCAAGCGGTTCTTCACCCTCTCCCCTCGGAGGGGAGAGGGTTGGGGTGAGGGGTGCCCGTGCCCCTGTTGTAGTGGCCTTTTTAAAGAACGCTTTCGGATTTTCGGGCATGGGGGAGACGCTTAATCTTAATTGGATGTATTTGAGTTTATTCAGCGTTTGATTACTGGCACCCCTCATCCTCAATCCTTCTCCCCTCCGAGGGGAGAAGGAGGATGGCCGCAGGCGTTTTTAATACGAATGGTTGTTAGGCAAGGGCGGCTTCTTGGGCTTTTACGAGTTGCTGGATGCCTTGGCGGCCTAGTTTGAGCATGGCTTGGAGCTGTTCTTCGCTGAAGGTGGATTCTTCGCCGGAGCCTTGGACTTCGACGAATTTGCCACCGGCGGTCATTACCAGATTCAAGTCCACTTCGGCGGCGGCGTCTTCGACGTAGCAGAGGTCGAGGAGTGGGTTGCCGTTCAGGATGCCGATGCTGACGGCGGCGACGGGTTCTTTCAGCGGGTTCTCGGTGAGCTTGCCATCAGCGATGAGTTTGCGGATGGCGAAGGAGAGGGCTACGAAGGTGCCGGTGATGGCGGCGGTGCGGGTGCCGCCATCGGCTTGGAGCACATCGCAATCGATCCAGATGGTGCGGGCGCCGAGTTTTTCGAGGTCGATGATGCTGCGGAGGGAACGGCCGATGAGGCGTTGGATCTCCTGGGAGCGGCCATCGAGCTTGCCCTTGGAGATGTCACGGGCTTTGCGGTCGAGCGTGGAATAGGGGAGCATGGAATACTCCGCGGTGATCCAGCCGCCGGTGACGTTTTGTTCCTTCATCCAGCGCGGGACTTTTTCCTCCACGGTCACGCCGCAGATGACGCGGGTGTTGCCCCATTCGATGAGCGTGGAGCCGGTGGCATGGGGCGCGATGTGGTTTTGAAAGCGCAGGGGACGCAGTTGAGCTGCGTGGCGTCCATCGAAACGGGTCGTGGACGAAATATTTGACGTTTCCGACATAGTGGGGAGGAGATTAGGGAGGAGAGGGGGAAATTCAACCACAGATGGAGTCGATTGCACCGACAGGCCATCATGAAACCGGTTGCACCGGTGGGCCAATGTAAGAGGAACATCGAACATCGAACTTGGTCAGTTCCGCCTCCCGAACTCGGCTACGGGGAAATTGAACAGGAGGCGGACGGAGAGAATGGAGAGGTTTAGAGAAGGACGCGAAGGGAGAGAAGAGGGGGAATCAGGCGAATGGCGTTGCGTTAGGTGAGGATAAGGTTTAAGGAGGCGGGATGAAGATGTCCATACCCAGGTTGGTGGCGGGTTCTCTGCTCTTGTTTCTGTCATTGCAAGGAGTGCAGGCGGCGGAGGATTATGCGATCCGGTTGTCTCCGCCGGTGAAGGTGGGCAGCAAATATGGCCTGGAGGCCAAGCTGAACGAAGTGTCTAAAAATGTGATCACCGTGGACGGGCAACAGATGCGCAATGAAACCAGTGAGGAGTCATGGAGGTTCGAGGGGAAGGTGGAGGTGCAGGAGGTGGATGCCAAAGGGACGCCAACAAATCTTTCCGTCCAAGTGCAGAAACTGACCGTCACACAGGCGGGCAATTCCAGCGAGTTGCTGCCTTCGGGTTCGAGACTGACGGTAGCGGTCAAAGAGGGGAAAAAGGTTTTTGAAATGGGTGGCAAAGAGGCCGAACCAGCAGTCGTCAAGGCGTTGCGCGAGGTCATCACTCTGAATAGCGAGAATGATCCGCCAGATGATGTCCTGTTTGGCACTGCTGAGCGCAAGAAGGCCGGTGATAGCTGGCCGATGAATCTGGAGGTGTTGATCCAGACGTTGGGCAAGAATGGCATGGAACTGAAACCTGAGGATGCCAAAGGCAGCGTCAGCAAACTTGAAGAAGTAGTGACGATGGAGGGGAAGAAGTGCCTGAAGATATCAAGCAACATCGAGATGCAAAATTTCAGACCTCCGATGCCGACATGGATGAAGGTGAAGCAGGCGAAAGCGAGCGTAAAAAGTTCCGGTCTGTTCCCGGTGGATGGGAGCGGGCGATTGACGGCGACATTGGATCACTTGATGAGTGTGAAAGCCGAGGGAGCCGATCCCGGAGGGAAAACCATGGCGCTGCATCTGGAACGCACGCTCAAGGGGGAGAAGAAGTTCAGGTATGAGTGAATGAGGGCGGCTGATTGGCGGCAAACCCCGGTGTGACGGAGGACAAGGAGACAGAAAAGGCAGTTTGGGCCGCAGTGTTCTAGTCATCTTGCTTGAGACGAAACAGTTTTGAGGAGCCCTGCAATGGTAGTGTCACTACGTTGTTCGTGCCCTCCAACGTGGGAGTCGTTGACACAGGGAACAAGAACCTGAAATTTGGTAATTCTTCATCGTGGAGAGTGAATCCTGTATATATGGCAGGCCATTGTACACGGATAAAGCCGTCTGACAGTTGGATTTCCAACCGGGGCGGATCTCGATATAGGAATTTGGCCAGAAATACCCGTTGCTGGGTGAATGAGCCAAGTGAGGAATCAGCGATGGAAAAACCGGAACGTGCCGTGCCTGCAAGATAGGCTGCGCCGTTTTGATCCACCACAATGCTGGTGCCGGAATCTCCGGTTGCGCTTCCGCCTTGAATCACCCATCGCCAAGCATCGACAGAATTGATGGAAGCCAAATAGGCATCCCCGGCACCTATGCTGGTGACATTCGTGGCTCCAAAGGTGGTGGTGCCCTGCATCTGTCCTGCCAGGAGGATTTCTCCATTTGCGGCAAATAACCGGGAGCCGAAGACTGTTGATGAGGATTGGGGACGATTGACCACCGCCCATTCAATTGTCTCTCGCACTTCAGAGATACTGAAAATGACGGGGGAATTAGGGCCGTTCCCCACGCTCGTCTCACTGCCGAAAGTTGCGGTGCCGAGGGCGTTCACTCCCCATATCAATTGGATCCCGCGAGGTGTGTGAAACTGGACCAGATCGAAAGTCGTCACATTGTTTGTTCCGCTGATTTGATAGACGGACTTCACATTCCCGGTGCCATCTGTTTGCGCGAGAAAACTTCCTGTGAACGCTGTGATGCTTAGATTGGTTGATCCAAATACGGTGTTTCCGGTGAAGGTGCCAGCGATGAAACAGTCGCCAGCGGAGTCTGTCACCATGCGGACCGGTTGCGAAGAACCGGTGGCGATCTCTTTCAGCCAAAGCAATGTTCCATCCGCATCGTATTTCAGCAAAATCGTATCCGCTTCCGCGCCGCTGTTGAGCGATACGGTGCCTTCAACCGTGCTGATGGACAAGGTGCCTTGGTAAGTGCCGGTAACATAGATGTTTTGTTCCGTATCAAGCGAGAGAGAATAGCCTCGGGCACCAGAGGTTGAGCCCACTCTTTTTGACCAGATGCGAGTGCCTGCGGGGGAGACCTTGGTCAAGAAGAGGCTTAGAGGTGAGCCATTAGAGACGCTGTGGCCAAAAATATTGGCGCCATCGTTGGCATAGCCCGTCACGAGGAGGTTGTCGCTGTCATCAAACGCCAGTTGGTGACATAAGGCGAGGGGACCAAGGTGCTGGGTCCAAAGCAGATTGCCTGAGATATCCAGCTTCAGGACGATGGAGCTTGTGCTGGCGGTTGAGGGGAATGTCTCCGCCCCGACCGTTACGGTGCCATCTCCAGAAAAGGAGTATGCCAGATAGACATTCCCGAAGGAATCCGTGGCGATCAACGGGCTGGAGCAATTCACTGTGCCTCCGAATCCTTGCAACATCTTGATTTCCGGAGGCATGGCGGCTGAAGTCAAACAGGCAAACCCTGCCCAGCATATCAAGCAGGCAACAAACCTCCATGCTCTTGAATTGAGGACATCCATTGCTATGGAAATTGGCATTTTTATCCAGGCCGGACAATGTTCTTTTCATAGGTTTCCTTTATTGCGGGTAAACACTGTTTCAATGGAAAGAGGGATGCAGCGGATGGGAAAACTTTTTTAGGGTGGGGGTGTTTAAACAAGCAGTAAGGTCAGTTGGATGGTTCAGTCCGTTTGAACGGATTGAAGGCGGGTGCCGTCCAAGGTAGCAGATGGCGGGCAGCTTTGCTTGGCGGCAAGGGTTGAAGTCCGCAAAAGGAGTTAGAAAATGCAGGCTATTTTGCACTGGCAAATGCCGGGGACCTGCTTCACTGTAAAGGTCAAGCCATGAGTGAATTCCACGTAATCAAAGAGACGCTGGCGGTAACTGCGCGTCGGCGGCGCTGGCAGCGGGGATGGCGGGGGTTCTGGAAGGGGTTTTTGATCGCCGGAGGGGTTTGGCTGCTAGGACTCATCCTTTATAAAGCTTTGCCGATGCCGGAGCCGGTGTTATTCGGCATTTTCTTTGCGGGCTGGATCGCGCCCATCGCGGGTTTCTTGAAGGAGTTTTCCAAAGCCGTCACGTTAAATGAGGCGGCGCGCTGGCTGGATCAGGAAAAGCAGCTCAAGGAGCGCTTGAGCACGGCTCTGGAAGTGGCTGACAGCAAGAAGGATGGAGAGTGGCAGCGCTTGCTGATGACGGATGCGGCGACGCATGCGGGGAGCTTGGATGTGGCCAAGATGATGCCGTTCAGCCTGCCGAAGGCGGCGAAGTGGAGTTTCATACTGCTGGTCATCACCGCAGGGGTGGGTTTTGTGCCGGAATACCGGACGGTGGAGTATCGACAGAAGAAGCAGAATGAGGCGGTAATGAAAGAGGTGGGCGAGCGGGTGACAACGCTCACCAAGAAACAGATGACGAACCGGCCGCCAGCCTTGGAGAGCGTGAAGAAGGCGCTTGAGGAGACGGCGGAGTTGGGGCAGCAACTGCAGAAAGCGAAGCTGACGCGGGATGAGGCGCTCAAGAACATCGCGAAGGTCACGGACAAGGTGAAGGAGGAGACACGTGACCTGATGAAGAACCAGGGTTTGCAACGGATGCAGCAAGCTGCACGGACGTCAGGGCAGGATCAGGCAGCGACGCCCGAGCAGCTTCAGAAGCAGATCGATGATCTGAAAGACAAGCTGGGACAGGAACCGCCGAGCACCAAGGAATTGAGCGAATTGCAGGCGCAATTGGAGAAGATGCAGGCGGCGGCTGCGGAGATGAAGAACCAGAGCGGCAATGAGGCGGAGGCTTCCAAGCAGGCGATGTCACAAGCGCTTTCCAGCCTGATGAAACAGGCGGAGGCTGCTGGGTTGGATTCCAAGAAGCTGGAAGAGGCAATGAACGCTTTGAAGGCGGGCAAGACGGATCAGGTCTTGAAGGAATTGAACGCGGCTTTCCAAGACATGGAGAAGATGAAGGAGCTGGCGAAGGCGCTGGAGAATCTCCAGATGCAGAAGGAGGAGATGGGCAAAGATCTCGCCGAGCAACTGGAGCGGGGACAGGTGGCGCAGGCGCAGAGTTCGTTGCAACAGATGATCCAGAAGCTGCAATCTGGCCAGGCGTCTGCGGAGGACATGAAGAAGATGTTGCAGGAACTGCGGAAGGCGCAGGAGCCGGCGGAAGGTTACGGCAAGGCGAGCGAGCATCTGGGTGAAGCCGTGGCACAGGCGCAGGCGGGCAACAAGTCTGATGCCGTGAAGGAATTGACGGAAGCGATCAAAGAATTGCAGAAGATGCAGGAGCAGATGGGTGATCTGGAATCACTCATGGCGGCGCTGGAGAATCTGCAGCAGGCGCAGCAATGCGTGGGTAATGGAAAATGCGATGGTATGGGCTGGGGGATGCGGAACCGCCCGGGCTTTGGTGGTAATTGCAAGGGCAATGAGATGTCGGCGTGGTTTTACCATGAGTTTTACAAGAGTGGTGGCAAGGGCGGTTTGAAGGCTGGCACAGCGGTGGACGGAACCTGGTCCGAGGCGGATGTGAAGGAGCCGACGGATCCGTTGCTGACCACGAAGGTGAAAGGGCAGATCACGCCGGGCGGGCCGATGCCGAGCATCACGCTGAAGGGCGTGAGTATCAGAGGCCAGAGCACGGTGGCGTTTGAGGAAGTGGCTGCGACGGCGCAGTCTGAGGCGGAGAGCGCGCTGGCGCAGGACAAGGTGCCGCGGGCTTATCGCAATGCGGTGCGGGATTACTTTGATGATTTCAAAAAGAAGCAGTGAGTGAGGGTAAACGGGGAAACATTTTAAAAGGGGAGGAACACATGAGTACTGAGGAGCAAATCGCGTCGTTCCGGGACAAGTTTGACCGGATGAAAGCGGAGATCGGTAAAGTCATCGTGGGACACGATGCGATCGTGGAGGGAACGCTGACGGCACTTTTGGGCGGAGGCAATCTGCTGCTGGAAGGTGTGCCGGGCCTGGGCAAAACACTTTTGGTGCGCACCTTGAGCGAAGTGTTGGAGCTGTCGTTCAACCGCATCCAGTTCACGCCGGACCTGATGCCCGCGGATATCTTGGGCACCAACCTCGTCGTGGAAACTCCTGATGGACGGAAGGAATTTCAATTTCAACGCGGACCGATCTTCGCACATCTGGTGCTGGCGGATGAGATCAATCGCGCGACGCCGAAAACACAGTCGGCCTTGCTCGAAGCGATGCAAGAGCGGCAGGTGACGGCGGGTGGCGCGGTGCGAAAACTCGTCGAGCCGTTCTTCGTGCTGGCGACGCAAAATCCGATCGACCAAGAGGGAACGTATCCGCTGCCGGAAGCGCAGTTAGACCGTTTTTTCTTCAAGCTGCTGGTTGGTTATCCTACGGCGGAAGACCTTACCGAAGTGCTGAACCGCACGACGGAAGGTTATAAGGCGCACATCGAGAAAGTCATTGATGGTGCGACGCTGATGGAGATGCAGGGACTGGTGCGGCAGGTGCCGGTGGCGACGCATGTGAAGGATTACGCGGTGCGACTCATCCTGGCGACGCATCCGAAGACGGACACGGCAGCGGCGATCACGAACCAATATCTGAGGTTCGGCAGCAGTCCGCGTGGCGCGCAAACACTCTTGCTCGCGGCGAAGGTGAAGGCGCTGACGATGGGGCGGTTCAATGTGAGCTTCGATGACATCACGGCAGTGATCCACCCGACGTTGCGGCATCGCCTGATCTTGAATTTCGAGGCGGAGGCGGAAGGCATCACCACGGACCACATCATCACGCAAATCCTGAAGGAAGTGCCGAAGGATGCGGCGGTGGCGGCTTAAGGGGCTGTGCGCATATCAGAACATTATTGGTGGGTGCCACCACTGGTGATCTTTGGAGGACTGTTGTCAGTCTCAGTGATTCTGCTGGTTCGCAAAAAAGTCGTGTCTGGAATTCTTTTGGGAATAGTGACGCTATTTCTGTTTGCTGTAGTGGCTCCTAGTATGAGGTCTGCCCGCCCACAAGCTCAGCGCAATGCCTGCTTGGCAAATGTAAAACAACTGACGATGGCAGCAGAGCAATGGAGCAAGGAAAATAATAAAGTGGCAGGGGATAAAATAGATGTGGTGGCTGCAGTGGCTTATTTGAAAGGCGGTCACATGCCCGTTTGCTCACGAGGAGGTTTTTACAGTTTTTCTGTAGTGGGGAAATCTCCAGAGTGTTCGCTGCCAGAACACGATAGCAAGATACCACCTTATAAACCATAGCGCATGTCACACTCACCCATCATCGCCGAAGTCTTCTTGGGGCTCGTCCAGTCGCGAGATCTCATGATTTGGGCGTTGTGGAGTGTCATCCCTGTGGTGTTGTTTTTGCGGGGAAGGCGCAAGCTGGGCATAGCTGCCGCGGTGATCGTGCTGATCATGATCGCCGTCTATCTCCCGAGCAGTGCCGGGGCGAGAGAACGGGCTTATCGCGCGGCCTGTTTGCAGAATCAGCAGGAGATAGCGCAGGCGGTCGAGCAAGTGGCCAAAGCCAAAGGAGCCAAACCCGGCGATAACATCGATCTCAAAGAAGTGACCGCCAAGTTGCCAGCCGGAACGATGCCGGTTTGCGGTGCGGGAGGAACTTACACGATCACCAAAGTGGGCGAAGCGCCCGTATGCAGTCTTGCCGGCCATAAACCTGACGGACACTAGAAACATGTCACAAACGCTCAGCACATTCGGAAATGAGTTTATCCAGGCTGTCATCATGGTGAATACTTTTAATGTATTCATGTTGGTGGCTGGGCTGGGGTTGCTGAGTTTTCTTTTGGTAAAGAAGCAGAGAGTGTTTGCATCGGTTTGGTTTGTGATCTTGAGCGTGCTGATGGCGGGACTTACGATGCCGGTTTTTTCCCGGTCAGCGAAAGCCACCACTCGCATCAATTGTACATCCACACGGGTTCAGGTCGAAATGGCCATACAGCATTGGGTTGAAGAGGGTAAGATCGTTCAAGGCGCAGATGTGGACCTTCAACTGGTTGCGGCTTACTTGAAAGGTGGCGTGCCAAAATGTCCTGAAGGTGGAGCCTATTTGGTTGGCAAGGTCGGGCAACACGTGTCATGCACTATCGCAGATCACAATAGAAATTAAGATGTCGCAACCGCTCATCACTGCTGAACTTTTGCGCCGGCTGGAACAGCTCCAGTTGCTGGCGCGGCGGCGTTCCAAGAGCACGGTGCGCGGTGAGCGGCGCAGCAAGGCACGCGGTCAATCGGTGGAGTTCGCGGACCATCGCAATTACGTCTCCGGCGATGACTTGCGGTATCTGGATTGGAATCTCTATGGCCGCCTGGACAAGCTCTTCCTGAAACTCTACGAGGAAGAACGCGAACTGCCGGTGACGATCTTCTTGGATTGCAGTGAATCGATGGCATTCGGTGAACCGAACAAATTCCATTTCGCACGGCAACTGGCGGCAGCGATCGGTTACGTGGCCTTGTGCGGGTTCGATCGCGTGAGTGTGCGGACGTTCCCGGACAATCCGGCGGAGTCAGCTTATCGGCAATCGCTGCTCTCGGTGCGCGGACGTAAATCCAGTCTGCAATACTTCCGCAACCTCGCGCACCTCACGGCGAAGGGCACGGCGGATTTTAATGGCGCATTGCGTCGCGGTGCGTTGGAAGCACGCACAACCGGTGTGGCCGTGGTGCTCAGTGATTTTCTCGATCCGCAAGGGTATGAAGCGGGGCTGACTTCTTTGATCGGACGCGGCTTTCAGGTTAATGCAGTGCAAATCCTTTCGCCGGAAGAGATCTCGCCGACGAACTTTGGTGACTTGCGATTGATCGATGCGGAGACGGGGGCGCAGACAGAAGTGACATTTGGGCGTTACCGCTTGGAGCAGTATCAGCAGATGGTGGAAAACTTCCGGCAGAAGCTGCGGGAGTATTGCGCGGGACGGGGCATCAGCATCTTCACGGCGAGTTCGGCGGATTCATTGGAGCAATTGCTGCTCAAGCAACTGCGCGAAGCGGAGGTGTGGGGATGAATTTTCTGGCTCCATTCGCGTTCCTGTTCGCGGCCACGCTGCCGGTGGTCATCGTGTTTTACATGCTCAAGCGGCGTCGCACGGTGCGGCTCGTCTCGAGCACGATCCTCTGGCAGAAGTTCCTCGCGGAAACACAGGCGAATGCACCGTTCCAGAAGCTGAGGAACAACTGGTTGTTGCTCTTGCAACTGTTGCTGCTCGCGCTGGCGGTGTTTGCTTTGGCGCGACCTTACTTTGCGGCGACGACGCAGGAGCCTGGCTTAGTGGTAGTGATCCTTGATGGCTCGGCCTCCATGCAGGCAAGGGATGAATCGCCTACGCGCTTTGAAGCGGCGCGCAAGGAAGCGTTAAAGCTGGTTGATGGTTTGAAGGATACGGATCAGATGATCGTGGTGCTGTCCGCGGGTAATACGGTGGTGCGGCAATCACCCACGGCGGAGAAGACGACGTTGCGGCGCGCGTTAGAGGAATGTCAGCCGGGTGATACGCCGACGCGGGTTGAAGAGGCGTTCAAGCTGGCGCAAACGCTGTCCAAGAATCGTTCGAATGTGGAAGTGCATTTCTTTTCCGATGGCGCGATACCGGCAGCGGAGAATCTCACAGCGATCAAGTTGCCAGTCGTTTATCACCAGTTCGGCAAACGTGCGAACAATGCGGGAATCACGGCGATGGATGTGCGGCCGCATCCGGAAGATCCCTCGCAGCGCGTGGTGTTCGCGAGCGTGTTCAATGCTTCGACGAATGCGCAAACGGTGAGCGCGGAACTGCGGTTCAACGGACAGTTCATCGACAGCAAGGTGTTGAACCTGCCTGCGCGTGAAGCAGCTTCCACGGTGTTCGCGGCTGAGCAGAAGCAGAGCGGGACTTACACACTCAAACTGAAAGCGGATGACGATCTGGCAGTGGACAATGAAGTGTCCATCATCAGCAAGATGCCGCGTCCGGTGAAGGTTTTGCTGGTGTCAGTGGGCAATCGTTTCATGGAAAGCGCCATACGCGTGCTCCCGAATGTGGAGGTCAGCACGGCTTCGCAACTGACGGCAGGTGGCAAAGGCTATGACATCGTGGTGCTGGACCGCGTGACGCCGGTCACGCAGCCCGAAGTGAACACGCTGGCGTGGAATATCGGGAACACGAACTGGTTCGAATCTTGGCGCACGGTGGAGAATCCGGTGGTGGTGGACTGGAACGCGAATCATCCGCTGATGCGGTTCGTCACGTTTGACAATGTGCGCGTTTATCAAACGCTGGGAGTTAAGGCGCCAAAGTGGGGCTTGGTGCTGGTGGAAGCACAGCAGACGCCGTTGCTCATCGCCGGTGAAAAAGGCCGTCAGCGTCTGGTCTGGGTGGGATTTGATTCCTTGGAGAGCGAGTGGCCGTTGCGTAACTCGTTCATCATATTCATGGCGAACTCGATGGATTGGCTGAACCCGCAGCAGACAGATGCGAGCCAGTTCACTTTGCAAGCGGGCACGGCGTTCCGTCAGCCGTTGTTTGCGACGGTGGATTCAGCGACGGTGACTTTGCCCAAGGGGGATAAGAAAGAAGTGAAGCTGGGCGAGCAGGCGAAGGAGTTCATCTGGGGTGAAACGTACCGCGTGGGTTCCTACAAGGTGAACCATGGAACAAATGAGATGGCGTTCACCGTGAATTTGATGGACCCGGCGGAGAGTGATATTACGCCGCGCAGTCAGGTGCCAGTGGGAGCGGCGGGCTCGGTGACGGCGACGAATTCCATCCGGGCGAATCTCGAATATTGGCGCTGGTTCGTCATGGCCGCGCTGGGCGTGCTGCTGTTCGAGTGGTGGTACTATCATCGGAGGACCGTATGAGCCAGGAGGTCAGCCGATGAACATCCAATTCACGACGCCTTACTGGTTGTGGGCTCTCGTGCCCGGAGCAGTGTGGGTGCTGTGGCTCGCGATCAAGTCGGATGCCCAGCTCAGCCCTTGGCGGCGCTGGCTGGTGACGAGCTTGCGACTGATGATATTGCTCTGTCTGGTGCTGGCTCTCGCGGGCATCCAGTGGAAGCAGCCGAAAGAAGGGTTGAACGTATTCTTCCTACTGGACCGTTCGCAAAGCGTTTCGCCGGAACAACAGGAACGTGCGCTGAAATACGTCAATGAAACCGCGAAGGGTAAAACGCTCAGTGATCGTGGCGGTGTGATCGTGTTCGGTGCGGGAGCAAGCATTGAGACGATGCCGAATCCAGTGGTGGAATTGCCGCAGGTGCAGGCGGTGATCTCGCCGGAGAGAACGGACCTGGGGGCGGCGATACGCTTGGCCGCTGCCGCTTTGCCGGAGCATGGACAAAGGCGGCTCGTCGTTCTGTCAGACGGTAACGAAAATTCCGGTGATGCCATGGCTGCGGTGCTCGCCGCAAAACCATTGGGTGTCACTGTGGATGTGGTGCCGCTGAGCCTTTCACGCGGTGGCGATGTATCCGTACAGAAACTCACTTTGCCTTCCAAGCTCAAGGTGGGGCAGGCATTTGAGGTGAAGATATTGCTGCACTCGGATCGCGAGAAAGCGGCCTCAGTGCGGCTGTTCCGCAATGATCAATTGCTTGGTGAACAGCCGGTGCAATTGACACAAGGGAAGAATCTCTTCGCGTTCCCGCAGAAGCTGGAGGAAGCGGGTTTTTACAATTATCAGATCCAGGTAGATGTGCCGGGTGACACGATCCCGCAGAACAATAAGGCGACGTCTTTTGCGAGCGTGCGTGGCGATCCGACATTGCTGCTGGTATCCGCTGATCCGGCGCAGGATGCGAACCTCGCGGAGGCGTTGCGATCCTCCAAACTCACGGTGAAGCATGTGGCGGTGGAAGGTTTCCCGGAGACGCTCGCCGAGATGCAGAGCTACGATTCCATTTTCATCAGCAACATCGCTTCCGGCGATCTGACGATGGACATGTTAAAGCTGCTGGAGATCGCGGTGCGCGATTTCGGTGTGGGCCTGGTCTGCGTGGGTGGTGATCAGACGTATGCGGCGGGTGCGTATCGTGGCACGCCTTTGGAGACAATCCTGCCGGTGGATGTGGAGCTGAGCAGCAAGAAAGTTTTGCCGCCGGGTGCGTTGGTGCTGGTCATCGACAAATCCGGCAGTATGGATGGTGAGAAATTGGAATTGGTGAAGTCCGCAGCGATCGGTGCAGTGCGGGCTTTGGGTGATTCGGATTATGTGGCTGTCATCGCATTTGATGGGCAGCCGGTGGTGGTGGCAGAAATGCAGAAGGCATCGAACCGCACGAAGATCGAGCGCAGCATCTCAGGCATCGTCAGTGGTGGCGGCACGGCGATGTATCCGCCGATGGTGAGGGCATATGAAATGTTGCACGAAACAAGAGCGTCCCTGAAACACGTGATCGTGCTGACGGATGGTGAATCGCAACCGGGAGATTTCGAGGGCATCACGAAGAAGATGGCAGCGGAAAAGATGACAGTATCGACCGTCGCGGCTGGTGAATACATCGATGGGGCGTTACTGCAAAGCATCGCGAATGCGGGCAAAGGCCGGTTCTATCACGTGCGGAATCCGACGCAGATACCGCAGGTGTTCATCAAGGAGACGGCGGTGATCTTGAAATCCGCCATCAGCGAAGAGCCGTTCCAGCCGAGGATGGTGGCAAGCACCGAAGTGGTGCGCGGCTTTGGCAATGGTGAGTTCCCGACATTGCTCGGACATGTGGCGACGGAGCCGAAGAGCCGCGCGGAACTGGCTTTGGTGACGGGAACGGGCGATCCACTGCTGGCGCATTGGAATTTCGGTCTGGGCCGATCGGTGGCGTTCACATCGGATGCCAAACCACGTTGGGCAAAGAACTGGATGGGTTGGAGCAAGTATCGCCAGTTCTGGTCGCAGGTCGCGCAATGGAGCCTGCGCAAGTTGGAGAGCGCGAATTTCAATGCTGAGATGACGGTGGAGAAGGGGGATGGCGTCCTGACGGTGGAAGCGATGGATGACAAGGGCGATTTCCAGAACTTCCTGAATCTGGAAGCGACGGTGGTGAGTCCCAAAGGCGACCGGCAAAGGGTGCGTTTGGAGCAGACGGCGCCGGGTCATTACGAGGTGAGGTTCCCGACGAAGGAAGTGGGTGCGTATGTGGCGCAGCTCTCACAAATGAAGGATGGCAATGTGATGGCGGGACAGGTGGTGGGGACGGCGGTGAACTATTCGCCGGAGTTCGAGGCTACCGAAACGAATATACGACTCATGCAGCAGCTGGCGGAAGCGGGGGAAGGGCGTGTGATCAATCCGCAGTTGAACAGCGACAATCCCTTTGTGCATGACCGGGTGAAGACATTCCAGCCGGTGGACCTGTGGGAGTGGCTTTTGAAGGCGGCGATCTTGTTGTTCCCATTTGATGTGGGTTTACGGCGTATCCACCTGGATAAGGAAGAGTGGATGAAGGCGACAGCGACGCTACGGCGTTGGATTTTCTTCTGGAAGCCGCAGGGGCATCGACCGCAGGAGGCGGATGAATCTTTGGCGGCCTTGCTTAACCGCCGCGATCAAGTGCGGGCCACACAAAAACCGGCTGAACCAGTGGTGGTAAATCCGGGCATGTTCCAACCCAAGGAACCGGTGATCATCCGTGCTCCGAAGAAAGAGCCAAAGACGGTTGTAGAAGGGGAGGGGGCGTCTGAAGTCGGAACTGGAGCAAAAACGGATAAGGTGGACGACACGACGACCACGAGCCGGTTGCTGGAGGCGAAGAAACGCGCCCAGAAGCGGAGGTAAAGGTATAGGCAAAAATGGCTTACGCCGTTTTGGGTGGGGGAAAAATAAATCGTTGCCGGGCGGGAGGGGTTATGGCTTCATGGGGTCCGCTAAAAACGTCGCTCTTGATTTGGGGCGGATCGTAATTTGGTTTATGGTTGCGAGCCAATAAGTTATGGAGCGGAGCCGGTTGTCGATCTGGTATACGGGCAGAGTGCAAGGTGTGGGCTTTCGCTTCAGCACCAAACAGGTGGCAATGGGCTTTGACGTGACCGGAACTGTGAAGAATCTTAGTGATGGGCGGGTGGAGTTGGTAGCGGAAGGGGCGAAAGCGGAGCTGGAAGAATTTCGCCAGGCGATCCGGGAAGCGGGACTGGAACGTTTCATAAAAGATGAAGCCACCGCTTGGGGACCGGCCACGGGTGAATTCCGGGGTTTTGAAATCATTCGGTAGCAGCAATTTTGAGCGATGAAGTACGCGATATTGGCAGACATACACGGTAATCTGGAGGCCTTGCAGGTCGTTCTGGAAGACTGCAAAGCCCAAGGGGCTACGCATTACGCCTGTTTGGGTGACGTGGTGGGCTACAACGCCAATCCCAAGGAATGCCTGGATATCATCCGAGGCATGGGTATGCCCTGCGTGAAGGGCAATCATGATGAGTATTGCTCCACGGACACGGCTTTGGATGGCTTCAATGCCCACGCTGCCGAAGCAGTGGAATGGACGCGTCAGCAGCTCTCCGATGAAGACCGCCAGTGGTTACGGGACCTGAAGTATCTGCGTCTGGTTGCGAATTTTACGATCGTGCATGCGACGCTCGATGTGCCTCAACGTTGGGGTTACGTTTTTGACAAGCTGGCTGCTGCAGCGAGCTTCACCTATCAGAACACGAGCGTCTGCTTCTTCGGCCATACCCATGTGCCGGTGGCGTTCATCCGTGATACCGTGGTGCGCGGGGGAACTTATTCCAAGTTCAAGGTGGAACCGGGTCGCAAGTATTTCGTGAACGTCGGCAGCATCGGCCAGTCCCGTGACGGCGTGGCGAAGGCCACCTATGTCATCTACGACATGAACGAGGGGACCATTGAATTGCGCCGGCTGGATTACGACATCCCGACGACGCAACGCAAGATCATCGATGCGGGGCTGCCGCCGCGTCTGGCCGAACGTCTTGCCTTGGGCAAGTAAGCTCCATTGCGTGGCCGGGCAGTTCCGCCGCGCCCGGTTCCATTGAAAGTTCTCATCCTCAAGCCCAGCTCGCTTGGCGACATCATCCACGCCTTGCCGGTGGCGCGTCTTCTGAGGTTGCAGCATCCCGGTTGTGAGATCCATTGGTGGATCAGCAAGGATTTGTTGCCACTGCTGGAGGGTGATCCGGACATTGCTCGCCTGATCCCGTTCAACCGTCGTCGCTGGTGGTCGCCAACGTGCAAGACAGGTCTGTGGTATACGGTCAATCAAGCGCGGAAGGAGAGGTATGATCTAGTCATCGACCTGCAAGGGTTGATGCGAAGCGCGATTTTCTCATGGCTTGCCCGCGGAACATTCACGGCAGGAGTCCTGGACAAACGGGAGGGAGGCTCCGCGCTTTATGATCTGGCCGTGGAAAGACCGGGCGCAGAATCGCATGCGGTGGACTGGTATCTGGAGGTGGCCAAGGCGGTGGGACTGAAAACGGAGGTTCCATTCACCTGGATGGCTGAGAAGCCCGATACGATGGCAGAGGTGCGGCGAAAGTGGAAAGTGGAGGGAGCGCGGTGGGTGGTGTTATGTCCGGGAGCGCGCTGGGATAACAAAGTCTGGCCGCTGAATTCGTTCGTAGAACTGTCCCAGAAACTTTTGCATGAACACCGGGATGTGAAGATCGTGGTGATCGGTGGGCGTGAAGACATGACGCGTGGACGCGTCTTGCACACGGTGGATCGTGAACGAGTCCTGGATCTGACGGGCTGCACGTCTCTGGGCGAGATGGTGGAGTGGATACGTCTGGCGGATGTGACGGTGACGAATGACACGGGACCGATGCATGTGGCCGCGGCATTGAGCAAGCCGGTCGTGGCATTCTTCGGCCCCACAGCGCCTGAACGCACCGGACCTTACGGACAGATCGATCAAGTTTTGCGTGCGAACCTGCCGTGCATGCCCTGTATGCAACGGCGCTGTCATTTCGAGGAAACGATGGCTTGCCTCCACCGTATCACACCTGAGCAGGCAGCGGCCCGCACGTCCGGTTTCCTCGGTTGATTTTTTCTGAATAGCCTTTCAAAGGGGGGCGTCACTTCTTGTGCCGGTGAGTGGCGATGGTTCAGGTCCGGCTTGTTGAAAAGTGAATATTGCCACTTGAACGTGGTGGGACGGCCCGCCACATTGTGTAGCATGAAATCATTCGTTTGGGGCCTTCTTGTTGCAGTGGGCATGGTCGTGGGCGGGGATTTGCACGCGCAGTTCCAGCCACAGCAGGCGTTGAAGGTGCAGATTTTTACCGAGCGGCAGCAGTTCCTCACGCAGGAACCGATGCAAGTATCGGTGAGGGTGTACAATTACACCGGAGAAGCACTCATCCTTGGCCAGGAAGCGGACTGGATCAGTTTTTCCGTGGAGCCGATGGCAAACAAAAGCATCGTGCGCCAGGTAAGCGAGCCGGAAGTGGCAGTGCCTGCTTTCGCCGTGAACACAGGTGAGATGGCGACGCGCCGGGTGAATCTGGTGCCGCATTTCGAGATCGTGAAGTCCGGACGGTACAAGATCACGGCGACTGTGAAGTGCGGACGCTGGGGTGAGAAGTCCAGCGAACCGCTGATGGTGGATGTGGTGAGCGGAACCCCTCTATGGGTGCGCGAGTTCGGTGTGCCGGGACCGAATGGTGTGGAATCTGAGCTGCGGAAGTATCAGGTCGTCCAGACGCGCCATATGGATGCGAGCCAGCTTTATATCAAAGTGACGGATGCCTATGACAGCAAAGTGTACGGAGTGCATCATCTGGGACAGATGGTGATCGAGCACAAGACGGAGCAGCAGACGGACCGCAACAACCGGTTGCACGTATTGCACCGTTCCGGCCGTTCGTTTTTCACCTATTCCATGGTAGATTACGACGGTCGCATCATCCTGCGCCAACGGTATGAGCAAGATGGCATCCGGCCGGGGCTTCAGCCGACTGCATCCGGCGAAGTTTTAGTATCCGGCGGAGTGAGAACGAGAGTGGCATCGGACATCGATCCGCTGGCAGATGAACTGGAAGCAGAGAAAAAACGACAACAGCAGCAACAGCAGACGCAAGCACCATGAGTTGTATACACGCGCCGACCCGATTTTTGCTGGCCTTACTGTTGTTGGCGTGTGTCACGGTCACAGCATTTGCACAAACCAATCTTCCGCCCGCAAAGGTGGAAGTGATCCGGCTGAAGAATGGTGATCGGATCACGGGTTCCGTGTTGAAGGAGGATGAAACGTCCTTGCACATGGCGACCAAGTGGAACCCCAGTCTGGTGGTGCCCAAAACGGAGATCGAGAAACGTGAAGAGCAGGGTGTAGGGGCCGAGCCGGTGGCCGTGTTGCCGGTCCCGGCTGTCATCGACCCGCCCAAACCTGCTCCAGCCCCAGCGCCTGTGGCGGCAGTGCCACCTGCAACGCCCCCGAAACCGGCCGGTGTTTGGAAGGCGAATATCCAGCTCGGCGCTGATCTGCGGCAAAGTACTGTCAGCAGCTATCTTTATTCGGCCAGCGCCAAGGTCACTTACACACGTGCCGAGTGGCATAATTCGGCTGACTGGCGTTATTCCTATGGCAAGAGCGGGAATGTGCTCTCTGCCGACCGTATGGATGGGACTCTCAAGACGGACATGGATCTGGGGCAGGAGAAAAAGTGGTTCGTGTATGCTTTGGGAGGTGCCGGTTATGATGAGGTGAGAAAGATTGACTATCAGTATGAGTTTGGTCCCGGCTTGGGTCGTCATATCTTGACGCGCACGAACATGACGCTGAATGGGGAAGCCGGCTTCTCCTTCCAACAGCAGAATTTCAGCAATGCCTCACGTCGTAGCGACTTGCGCCTGCGCGTCGCAGAGGATTTTTTCTGGCGAATCAGTCCCAAAGTGAAGCTGGAACAGAAGGCGGAGATACAACCGGCTTTCGACGATCCCGCCGATTACCGTATCCGCCTGGAAGCGGGGGTCAGTTACGCGCTTTTCAACAACGTGTCCTGGAACGTAACAGTCATAGACATCTACGATAGTGATCCAACTACGGGCGTTTCCAAGAACGATCTTCAGGTGCGGTCTGGGGTGGGCATCAGTTTTTGATGCCCGGCGGCCTCACGGAAGCGATCATTCGAAAAGCTCTTTTAAGTTCCGAACGCGCGCTTCGACTTCCTTTTTATAAACCATCGCCCGGTTCAAAGAGGTCTGCTCGGTCTGGCCGATGAATGGGTCGAGTTCGATGCGGATGGCCACCATCGGGTCGCCATTACGGTCGTGGACGGGCATGGTGACTTTCACGATGTCTTTGCCGTGGAAAAGCATGGGGGTGTTCGCATCAATGGTTCTGATCGCCACCGTCCGGTCTTCTTCCAGTTCGGGACCAAGCACGGGCTTGTTGCTGGCGAGCAATACTACGTTCGTGCTGCCCACTTTTGGTCCGTAAATCTTGACGGCAAGCGTGCGCGGAAAACGCTCCATCAATACATTGATGATTTTTTGGGCGTATATCTCACGCGGGGTGTAAACAACCTTGGATTGGGTGAAGTGAGAGACGGAATCAGACTTGGTCCAAAAACCGACCTTGCCGGTGATGAAAGAATTGTCTGTAAGATCGGGGATCACCTGCTTGCCGTTCAGGAAGCAGCGGATCTTGTTGGCCTCGCATTGGACAGCCATCTCCTGCCAGACACCCGTGGGTATCTCGATTTCCGGTCCGATGGGCGGTTGACGCAGGCCGTTTACGACCTTGTAGAAACGGAAGGTATTGCCGATGCCGCTGGCGCGCAGAACATAAAAGTTATGCTGGTCCTGTGCGCGGAACACGATGCCAGCCATGCGTTCTTTGGTTCCGGAGACGAGTTTGAATTTGGTGGTGAATGTGAAATCACCAAAGACATCGCCTTCATGCAGGAAGATCGGAAAACGTTCATCGGTGGGGTCGGTGCTGGTTTGCGCCAGCACGACGGCCTTGGTAGTGGCATTTCCCTTCGATGTGAGGGGAGCGAATGACGATGGAGCTTCATCCATCATCACCTGCCATGTCGGAGCGGGACCGCTGCCGATCAACATCGATTTAAACCCATCCGGTGTTTTGCCGGTCGGCGTCTTGCTGAAATCAAATACAACTTCCGCTGCTCCGGCGTTGAGGCTCAGAAACAGGCTGGCGGCCAAAAGGCAAATTCCGCGTAACATGGTGCGTGAGGTTAACAAAGAAGTGACGGCGCTCAAGGCTTTGTGATGGAAAAACAAAAGGGGAGACGCAGCGCGTCTCCCCTTGGTTCGAAATGATTGCTTAGTAGAGCATGTCCGCCACGGTGCGGCCAGCCGGGATGAACGGCAGCACGTGTTCCGTGTAAGGTGTCACGACGTCCAGGACGTAAGCCGTCTTGGAATCCAACATGCGCTGGATGGCGGCCTTCAAGTCCTTGCGATGGATGACGCGTTCGCACGGGATGTTGAAGCTCGTGCAGACCTTCACGTAGTCAGGATAGACCTGCGCGCGGTTCTCGGGGTTGCCGAGATACGTGTGGCCGCGGTTGCCGCCGAAGAAGTTGTCTTCCCATTGCACCACCATGCCGAGGTGCTGGTTGTTCAAGATGATGGCCTTGGCGGCGATCTTCTCGACGTTCGCCGTGGCGAGCTCCTGGATGTTCATCAGGAACGAGCCGTCGCCATCGATGTCAACAACGTGCTTGTCCGGGCAGGCGACTTTCGCTCCCAGTGCGGCGGGGAAGCCATAACCCATCGAGCCGAGACCGGCGCTGGTGATGAACTGGCGCGGAAACTTATACTTGTACCACTGGCCGGACCACATCTGGTGCTGGCCGACGCCCGTGGTGATGATCGCTTCGCCCTTCGTCAGCTCATAGAGCATCTCGATGGCCATCTGCGGGAGGATGACTTCGCTCTCGTGACCGCGCAGGTGATCCTTGATATGATCACTGTTCGCGATCTCCGGGGTCACCTCGTAATGCAGTGCGCCCTTCTTCTTCCACTCGGCGATCTGCGCGTGCCACGCGGGGAATTTCTTGGCGATGGGCCGCTTGGCGATCATCGCGTTCAGGCGCTTGAGGGTGTCCTTCAAGTCACCGACCACCGCGAGGTGAGCCTTCTTGTTCTTGTTATGCTCGGAAGGATCGATGTCCACGTGGACGATCGTGCCGTGTTTGCAGAACTCATCGAACTTGCCCGTCACGCGGTCATCGAAACGCACGCCGAACGCGAGCAACAGGTCCGCGCCGTCCTTGAGCTTCACCATCGGCTCAGTGGGGTTCGCGCGATACTTGAATTCACCGCTCACGGCCCAGTTCGCATAAGCGGCACCGTGCATGCCCAACCAACGGAGGGAGAGGGGATGCGTTTCCGGGAAACCGCCCACGCCCATCAAAGTGGTCGTGACCGGGATCTGCGCTGCTTCCGCGAACTTCAGGAGTTCCGCGGCTGCGCCGGAGGTGATGATACCACCACCGCAATACAGCACCGGACGCTCAGCCTTCTCGATCAGGCCGATGATCTCGTTCAGTTCGAGTTCGCCTGCCTTGTTATCCGGCTGCGTGTAGCCCGGCAGGCCTTTCTTCACTTCTTCGAGTGAAGGCCAGCGCGGTTGCGCCTTGGCTTGCTGGATGTTCTTCGGGAAATCGATGACCACGGGGCCCGGACGACCGCTCTCGGCGATGTAGAACGCCTCCGCCACGATGCGCGGGATGTCGTTGATGTCCGTGACGAGGTAGCTGTGTTTCACCACCGGCATGGTCACGCCGATGATGTCCGTCTCTTGGAACGCACCGCGACCGATCATGTTCTGATTCACCTGGCCGGTGATGGCCACCAGCGGGCAGGAGTCGAGGTAAGCGTCGGCGATGGCCGTGACGAGGTTCGTCGCGCCGGGGCCGGAGGTGCCCATGCACACGCCGGCCTTGCCGGTGGCGCGGGCGTAACCTTCCGCGGCGAAGCTGCCACCCTGCTCATGGCGGGGGAGGATCGTGCGGATCTTGGACTTCGTGAGCGATTGATGGATCTCCATGCTCGCGCCGCCCGGATAAGCGAAGATCGCTTCCACACCGGCGCGCTCGAGGGCTTCGACAAAAATGTCGCGACCCAGCATCAACGGGCCGACTTCGGCGCGTTGCTTGGTTGGCGTTTGCGCCTTGGCGGTGGACTTCTTCGCTTTCGCTATGGTGCCTTTGCTCATACTGACTTTTCTCTGTGTTTTACAGCCGGTGGCCGCGAGTAAATTAAAAACCCACGACCGTTGCCAGCCGTGGGTTCTTGTCTAAATCTTGGTTAAAAACGACAAGGTCCAGCGGCAGGGCTTACTACCCCCGCTACTACTACCAGAACTTGTACGCTAACGGTCATTTGTGGGCGAAGATATTAGAGAAATACCCCTGTGGGTCAAGCCTCTAATCCAGAGGAAATGACGAATGACGAAATCCGAATGACGAAGGAATGAAATAGTGACTAATGCCGATGTTAGTTGTTTGCTTGCAAGAGTTTATGGTTATTCTTTCGAGTGGAAAACGGCACGGTTGGTAGGGCGCGGTGTCCTCACCGCGCCGCCGCCGAAGCCTGAATCATCTGAATTCTCCAAAAACTAACTAACGTCCAGAGGCAGCCTTGATGAATCTATCTGCCGCAAACTAGTCGCACCCCGGCCCGCTGAGGACAGACGGGCCCTACCACCCTTGCTCATTCCTTCGTCATTCAAGCTTCGACATTCGTCATTCCGCCTTTGGCGGCGCTACGCCGGTTCCTGCTGGCTGATGCAGTGGAAGGAGCCCAAGCCCCAGATCAGTTCCGTCGAATCCACGCCGATGACCTTATGGCTCGGCATCTCGCGCTGGAGGATATCGATGGCCTTCTGATCGTTCTTATGCCGATACGTCGGCACGAGCACGATGCCATTGGCGATGTAGAAGTTCGCGTAACTGGCCGGGAGCCGTTGACCATCGAACTCCACCAAACCCGGCATCGGCAATTCCACGACTCGTAAAGGACGCCCATCCTGATCCTTCATCGTCTGGAGCCGTTTCAGGTTTTCTTGGAGGAGATGATAATTCTCATCCTGCGGATCTTCCTCCACGATGGTGACGACGGTGGTGGGGTTCACGAAACGCGTGAGGTCATCCACGTGCCCATCCGTGTCATCACCCACGATGCCATCGCCGAGCCAGAGAATATTCGTCACACTGAGGTAATCCTTCAGATACTGCTCGATCTGTTCCTTCGAGAGATCGGGATTGCGATTCGGATTCAGCAAGCACGCTTCCGTGGTGAGCAAGGTGCCCTTGCCATTCACATCCAGCGCGCCGCCTTCCATCACAATGTTAGGTGAGAAGAGGGGGAGCCCGCGCAACTTCGCGACATGCTGTGGTACGGCGTCATCCAGGTCGAATGGCGGATACTTGCCACCCCAGGCGTTGTAAGCCCAGTCCACGATGGCGCGCTCATGTTTGCCACCCTGATCGCGCACAAGGAAGATCGGACCGTGATCGCGGCACCACGGTTCATACGTGGGGAAATGATGAAACTTCACGCGTTCCAGCGGCGTGCCGTTGTCTTTCAACAACCCGCGCACCCAAGCCTCCATCTCCGCGTGCCAGACGTTGATATTCACGTCCTCCACCTTCACGAGATGCTTGATCAGCTCCGCATAGACCGGCGGCACCGTGTCGTATTTATCCGGAAAGCTGATGCCCTCAGGACGAGGCCAGGAGAACCAAGTGCCCGTGTGCTGCTCCCACTCTGCGGGCATGCGATAGCCAAGTTGTGCCGGTGTTGTCATTGGATCAAAGTAACGTCAAAGCAATTTCGATGACTTCTGTTAAACGGGGGAAGGGGAGGCGTAAAGGAGAAGTTTGTTAAGTTATGCCGACGGAGGCGATCAGGCACCCCTCAAAAAACAAGAACGTGCTGCGTTCGCCCCATCTCGGTAGGGATGCGGTGCTCCGCGCTCCCTATCGGGAGGGGCTGAACCGTAGGAATGTCATTTCTGCTCCCTGTGACCGGGCAGAGCGGCTTCTTTCTCCTTCTGCTTTTCGCTGTAGCTTACCAGCCCTGCGCCGACCAAAATAAGGATCACTCCAAGCCACCGCACGGAACTCACTTTTTCCCCCAGGAACCACGTGGCGGCAAAGGTGGTGAAGACGAAGCTCAATGCGGTGAGCGGCCAGACGAAACTGACATCGCCGCGGGACATCAGGATCAGCAGACATCCGAAGAAGAGCGCTTCAAAGAGCACGCCGAGCAGGATGTGTTTGTTCGTGATGCCTGCTTTGATCACGCGGATGATCTCAGTCTTGTTGAAGCCGTTGATCTCACCCATCTCGGTGATGCCTTTTTTCAGGCACACCACGCCGACGGATTCAAAGAACAGGCCGACGAGCAAAATGAGCAGCAGCTTCCACATGGGCTTAGAGTGTGTCAGGAACTATTCTGGAGCAAATCGCAAAAATCTGCTGACAGAGAGTGGGGAACTGAAAAAGTCGGGGGTATTTCTTGAGGGGTGAAGGGTGTTTTTCGATGGCCGGTTCAAATTGCGAGCACGGCGGTGAAGGCCAAAGTTAGGGCAAAGCGGCAGCTTTGCCCCACCATAAGAAGGAATAGCCAGCCAAGGTCACTCTTTTGCTCGCCAAAACACTTGTGGGTAATGCTCATCCCGTTGAGGGGAGAGTGAGAACAAATGGATGTGTCTCTCCGTTATCGACCCGCTAAGGTTCATGACATTCTCTAAAGATCCTGATAGCGGATGAGGCGGATGCCTTCTGCTTCCACCAGTTGGCGGACGCGCGGGCTCACCAACGCCTCATACTCGTGCTTAAACTCGTCCAGCGAGGGATGGGAGTACAGCTCCGAATCCCCGGCGGGCAAGCGCTTCAGCAACTTCAGCACATAAGTTTCATCCACCCGACCGTTTTGCAACAGGCCGAAGACTTGGTCCGTGTGCCGTATGTCCTGTCGCTTCAATCCGGGACGGACATAGGCGGAGAGCAGATTGAAGATCACAGCATGGCTCGTGCGATAAAGCCACTCACCACCCGCGATGCCTGCATTTAATCCAAACGGGTCACGCGTGACGCGCATCTGACGCATGCCCAGATCAATCGCGTGATGGCGGAGGATGCTGAACACGGTGGGATGCATGTGCATGTTCAGATGCCCGTTCACGTGATCGAGCTTGAGCTTGGTGAGGCCGAATTTCTGGAGCTGCGCGCGGATCTCGTGGCGTAATTGCGCACGCAGATCTGTATTGAAGAAGTAGCGGATGCCTGCACTGACTGCGCTGTTGCTGAACTGATACCGATTGTCCACCAATCCCGGGATCTCAGTGGGCTTCAGGCTGGAGCGACCGCATACGAGCGAGAGATGCAGGCCCACTCCCAGATCCGGATTTTCATGAGCCAGCTCTACCGCTTCTTGAAAAGCGCTGCCATTCACCATGAGGCTGGCCGTGGTGAGGATGCCTTCCTTGTGGGCACGGATGACTGCCGCATTGATGCTTGCAGAACGGCCAAAATCATCAGCGTTAACTATCAGTCTCCTTGTCTTCTTAGCGGATTCCATACCCTGGCACTGCGCTACCCATGGTCATCCCCAACCAGGTGCGGAAAATGAGGGAAATCTTTTGCGGCTTGCTCAACCGGATCTTCTCAGGTCCGAAGACGTTGAAATCCACGGTCTCCAGCTTGACCAGCAAACGGCCGTAGACCATCCCCATCAACTCCGCCGTCATCATGTTTCGCTTGTCCTCCGGCGGCAAGGTTTTCCGCGCCAAATCGTAAAAAGCACGTGCTTGCGTGGCGACGGACTTCGCCAGATCCCGGAACTTGGACGTGTATTTGAAATCCAAAATCTCCTGCTCCGTCACGCCGTGCTTGCGGAGTTCCGCCAGAGGAAGGTAGATGCGGCCACGCTCGGCATCATTCCGCACATCGCGCAAGATATTGGTGTATTGCAGCGCCTTGCCCAGATGCACGGCGTATTCTTTGCACGCGGGATTCTTGTATTCGAAGATCTGGATGCTCAACAAGCCGACCACGGAGGCGACGTGGTAACAGTAGTTCTCCATGTCCGCCATGGTCTCGTAGCGGAACGTATCGAGGTCCATCTCGCAACCGCGGATGAGGGCATCGAAGTGTTCGTATTGCATGCCGTAACGCTGGATGTAGGGCTGCAATTCACGATTCACCACGAACTTCGGCTGGCCGCCATCACAAGCGATACGGATGTCCTCGCGCCACTCGGCGAGTTGTATGCGGCGCGTTTCCACCGGCGCGGTCTCTTCATCTGCCACGTCATCCACCTCACGGCAGAAGGCATACAGTGCGGACATGGCGTAGCGTTTCTCCTCTGGCAAAAGAATAAATCCCGCCGTCAGATTGGACTGGCTGCGTTGGGTGATGCCTTCGCTTACTTGTGCGCTCACGAGGCCGCCTCCTTATTGCAGGAGGAACGAATCGGCGGCAGACCGCCGGTTTCGGCCAGAGTCTGGCCGCGTTTACGGAGCGAACGAGAAGATTGGTCCAGTTTCTTCACCTGGGAAGTGGTGGGCGTGTTTGGCTGGTGCCGCTTTTGCTTGCGACGGTAGTACACATAGAAGACTACCATCAACGTCACCAGCAGGCCGACACCGACGGCAGGCACCATCACGGTTGCTTGATCTAGCGACGTCCCGCTCTGGGACATCCGCTGGCTGTTGATCTGCGTTTCTAGTGTTTCGCTTTTCATGCGTCCGCGATGGCGTCAATCACTTGCCGCCCGCTTCATTGTCTTCTGCATCATCGCCGGCCTGATCGAGGCTGATGTTCAGCCGTTGCATCCGGTAACGCAAGGCATGACGGCTCATCTTCAACTGTTCTGCCGAGCGCGACAAGCTGAACCGGTTCTGCTCGATGGTGGTCAAAATGAGCTTCTTCTCATAATCCGCCAGTGCGTCATCGAGCGATTGCGCCACAGGCAGGCGCGGGCTTTCACCCTTCTGCAAGCGGTTCTCCAGATGGAAGTCCGGCAGGCTGCTCACGATGATCTCCTGGGTGCCTTCGAGGATCACTGCCCGCTCGATGACATTCCTCAGCTCGCGCACATTGCCCGGCCAGTGGTGGGCGAGCAGGTGGCCTTCGGCGTTCTTGGACAGGCGTTGCACATGCTTGCCCATGATCTGGTTGAAATGTTTCAGGAAATGCTCGGCCAGCAGAATGATATCGCGACCACGTTCGCGCAACGGGGTGGGGCGGAACTGCACGACGTTCAGGCGATGATAAAGGTCTTCGCGGAAATGGCCGTCTTCAATGGCTTTGATGACATCGCGATTGGTTGCGGCGATGAGGCGGACGTCCACCTTGTGCTCGTCATTGCCGCCGACGCGGGTGAATGAGCCGTCTTCGAGGAAGCGCAGAAGCTTCGCCTGCAAGGGGCGGCTCATGTCGCCGATCTCATCGAGGAAAATGGTGCCGCCATGGGCTTCTTCTACACGGCCGATCTTTTGCTTGAGCGCACCGGTGAAGGCACCTTTCTCGTGGCCGAAGAGTTCGCTTTCCAGCAGCATCTCAGGAATGGCGGCACAGTTGATGCGCACATAATTCTTCCGCGTGCGCTGGCTCAGGCTGTGCATCGCACCGGCGATCAGTTCCTTGCCCGTGCCGCTTTCGCCGAGGATGAGGACGGTGGCATTGGTCGGGGCAACGGTCTTGATGAGCTGACGGAGTTCCTTGAGGCGCTGTGATTCGCCGATGATGTCTTCCAGCCGATACGTCTCGGAACTGCGCGAACGGAGGGATTCGTTCTCCTTCAACAGTTCGTGGCGTTCACCGCACCGTTCTACGATGTGCAGCAGTTCTTCCGGGGCGAAGGGCTTGGCGAGATAATCCATCGCTCCGGCTTTGATCGCCTCCACTGCCAGCTTGGTGGTGGTGTAGGCGGTGATCATGACGATGGGGAGCTGCGGCCAGCGGGCTTTGACCTTGCCGAGAAATTCATAGCCGCTCATGCCGCCGAGACGGGCATCCGTGATGATCATCAGGTGCTCGTCCGCATCCAGACGGCGCAGCGCCTCCTCCGCGGAATCGACGCAGACGACGTCATAGCCTTCCTCTTCGAGAATCGTCTGCAGGGAGACCCGCATGTTCTTCTCGTCATCGACGACCAGTATGGGTGGCAATGTACGGCTCATCGGTTGATACGCATCATGGTTCTTGCCGGGAGATTTAAGATGAACTTGGCTCCTTGTCCAATCTCAGATTCCACTGACAGTGTGCCGCCATAGATCTCCACATTTTGGCGTGCGATGGCCAATCCAAGGCCGGAGCCCTTTTCCTTGGTGGTGAAATAGGCCTCGAATATTTTGACGATCTTCTCGGCCGGGATGCCCGGACCATCGTCTTCAAAGGTGATGATGACGGTGTAATCTTTGGCGTTGCGCGCGGTGATCTTGATGCGGCCTTCGCCGTCCATGGCCTCCCGGGCATTGGTCAGGAGATTGACGAATACCTCGGAGAGATGGCGCTGCTGCATCTGCAAGGCGAGGAGGTCGGAATCGTAGTCGCGGACCACTTTGATCTTTTCGTGGGTGCCTTTGGGAAAAACGGAGTCGATGGCTTTGTTCAATTCCTCACGGACATCGAGCTTCTCGACTTTGCCTTCGGCGAGCTGGGCGTAACCCATAAGCTCGGTGATGATGCGGTCGGCGCGTTCCACTTCATCGCGGATGATCTGGATCTGTTGCAGGGCGGATTTTTTGCCCTCAGCGGCCATGCTTTTCTGCAGGGAATAGGAGGCGTTCGTGATGATGGCCAGCGGGTTCTTGATCTGGTGGGCGATCTCGGCGGCGACGCGTCCGGCGGATTGCAACTGTTCCTGGCGCAGCAAATGTTCGCGTGAATCTTCTTCTGCCTGCCGCTGGCGATTGAACAGGATCTGCAAGCCATAGCTGCAGGCCATGACCAGCAGCATCAGGAAAACGCGGATGATGTAGGGCTGGTAGGTGTAGCCCTTGATGCGCATCTGTGTGTCGGTCAATCCGAACTGCGGTTCGATATCGAACGTGATGGAGGTCTTATCGATGATCGCGGCGGCGACATAGCAGACGATGAGCAACAGGTTCAGGCTAATCTGCCAGGGGGCAGAAGGTATGCTGACAGAATTCCGGATGATGAGAGCGAGGAAAACCCAATAGGCATAGGTGTTCAAACCGCCAGTGAGCATGGTACACATGGCGAGGATGAGGGCATCCATCAGGTTGTTCACGAACACGGTCCATTGGACAAAGCGGGAGCTGTAGCGATTGTGACGCACCAGCACAAAAGCCACGCTACAATTGAAGATCAAATAGGCGATGAGGACCATCCGGATGCTCTCGATGGGGAAATCGCCGTCACCCAGATAGCGGACGCCATCGAATTCTCCGGAGAAAAAGAGGAAGTAATAGACCATCGCGATCAGGATGGCTTTCACGGGGAGGACGACATTCTCCTCCATGAACCCGATGCGGCGCGATTGCTCCTGCGGATCAACCGGCGGGCTGATCAACACACTGGCCAATCCTTTGAGCGTCTTGAATCTCATGCCCGCATTTGGTGGCACGTCTAGGTGGTGCCGAGCAGTTCCAATGCTTTCGCGGAAATTTTATCGATGGGCCACAAACGGCCGATGCCTTCGTAACCGCAGGAGAGCATGCCTTCATCCGGACCGATGAATTGCACACCGCGTTCTTTCAAAGTCTTCACGTTCGCCTGCGTAGCGGGGTGGAGCCACATCTTCCCGTTCATCGCGGGGGCGACGAGGATCTTCGCCTGCGGATTTAGGGCGAGGGCGATGCAGCTCAGGGCGTCATCGGAAAGGCCGTGGGCCATCTTGGCGAGGATGTTCGCAGTGGCGGGAGCGATGAGGAGGAGATGGGCTTCATCGGCCAGGCGGATGTGGCTGGGCTTCCAGCCTTCCTCTTCATCGTAGAGATCGGTGACCACGGGGCGGCGCGTGAGCGTCTTGAAGGGCAGAGGAGTGACGAAGCGCTGGGCATCGGCGGTCATGGTCACGTCCACGGTGGCACCGGCCTTGGTGAGGAGGCTGGCGAGGTCCACGGCCTTGTGCGCGGCGATGGAGCCGGTGACGCCTAACACGATGTTCTTCGTAGTGCTCATGACGTGGCTTTCAATGCTTCGGGCAAGGGCAGGCGCTTGGTGCGACGATGCTCGGCGTGGATGATCTCTTCCAGCGCCGCCAAGTCCTTCTCCCGCGTCTCGCTGAGGAGAAGATAGTCGAAGTGGGGCGCTTGTTCGAGTTCGTGAGTGGCTTCCTGTAAACGACGGGCGAGAACTTCGGGTGTTTCGGTGCCGCGACCGTTGAGGCGGGCTTCGAGTTCTTTGCGCGAAGGCGGCGTGAGAAAGACGGTGACCAAGGCGCGTTCGAGTTCGGGATCGGTCTTGGCGAGTTGACGCACGGTGGCGGCACCTTGGACGTCGATGGTCAGGAGGACATCGTGACCGGCGCGCAATTTACCGAGGACTTCGCTCTTCAGGGTGCCGTAGCGGTTGATATAGACATCGGCGTATTCGAGGAACTCACCGGCGGCCACGCGGCGGTTGAACTCTTCCATGCTGAAGAAGAAGTAATGCACGCCGTGCTGTTCACCGGGGCGCGGTTGGCGGGTGGTGCAGGTGACGACGCGGATGATGTCCTTGCGCTTGAGGAGGAGGTTGTCACCCAAGGTCGTCTTGCCCGCGCCGGAAGGAGCGGAGAGGACGACCAATAAAGCCTGTGATGCGTTGTGACCCATGATGCTTGCCCGTTACTATTCGATATTCTGCACCTGTTCGCGGAAGCGTTCCAGTTCCGCTTTGATGATCACGACGTCGCGGGCGATCTCAGCGTCGTTCGCCTTGGAGCCGATGGTGTTCACCTCGCGATTCATCTCTTGGGAGAGGAAGTCCAAGGTGCGGCCCACGGGTTCCTTGGCCTTCACGCATTCCTCGAACTGGCCGAAGTGGCTGTTCAAGCGGGTGAGTTCTTCGGTGATGTCGGAGCGGTCGGCGAAATAGACGACTTCTTTGATGAGGCGTTCGTCTTCCACTTGTGGCAAATCGAGACCGGCGTTTTTGATGCGTTGCTGCAATTGCTCGCGATAACGCACTTGCACTTCCGGGGCGCGCTTGGCGATTCGTTGTACGGCGGACTTGATCTCTTTCAGGCGGGCGACGAGGTCTTTCTCGAGTGATTTGCCTTCGCGCTCGCGCATCTTCAACATCTCGGCGAGGGCTTGTTGGAGGGCCTTCTGCAAGTCCGGCCAGTAATCTTCGGCATCGGATTCGTCTTCGGCGGCTTGAACGACGCCGGGGGAACGCAGGAGGAGGTCCAGGGTGACTTCGTCGTTCTTGAGCTTGAGTTCTTTGGCGAGGCGTTTGAATTCCTTCACGTACGCCTTGGCGAGATCATCGTTCAGGCGGATCTGACCAGCGGCCTTGTCCTTCGCAGCATGGAGGGCCACGCGCACGACGATGCGGCCGCGGGAGATGCTGCGGTTGATCTCATCGCGAACTTGCGCTTCCAGCGGTTCCAAGTTGCGCGGCAAGGTGAGCGCGATGTCCGTCTGCTTGCGGTTCACCGAGCTGGCTTCCACGGAAAATTTATAACCGTTTTGAGCGCATTCCCCGCGCCCGTATCCCGTCATTGATTTCATGCGAGGGAGATTATGCGGGAATGGCAGAGGAAAGTCGAAATGAAAGCGGGCTGGGGAGGAGAAGACACGAATTTCACGGATTAGCACGAATTAGGAGGGTGAAAAAGGGGGATTTGAACAGGAGCGAACAGAGGGAACGGAGTTTTGAACAGAAGGGAGCGAAGGGGGAGGGAAGCGAGGACGGGGACGACGACGAGAACGAGGATTGAGGGGAAACATCGAACATCGAACGCCCAACTTCCAACATCGAGAGGAAGGAGGTTAGCGCCGACTAATGTCGGCGGCTACGGTTTTGAGGACGATGGGCGCGACATCTTAACGGGGGAGGTGACGGTCGGCGAAGGTTAGGTATTGTTGCCAGTCATACGGGGTGATGTCGTGTTTGCCGGTGCGGAGGTGGTAGCGGATGGTCTGGCCGATGGGGTGATCGGGTTTGGGCCACGCGGTGGTGCCGAGGCCGGGGCGGCCAAACAGTTTGTAAACGGGTTCGGCGTGGAGGGCGCTGAGGAATTCGCCTTTGGGGTCGGCGAGGGCGTCTTCGGTGGCGCTGGCGATGTAGAGGGGCCGAGGGGCGATGAGGGCGAGGAGAGTGTGTTGATCGAAGGGGAGGTCTTGCGGGCGGTCGATGTAGTCGCGGAATTTGTCGCTGTAGCGCCAGGAGGCGTGGGCGATGGAGTAGGCGATGTTTTCGCCGAAGTTGCGCCGGGCCAGGGATGCGCCGCCTTCGCCACTGTTGTTTGAGATGACGAGGGCGAAGCGTTCGTCTTGGGCACCGGCCCAGAGGGTGGCTTTGCCGTGGCGGGAATGGCCGAAGATGGCGACGTTGCGGGCGTCCAGGTAGGGATTTGTCTCGAGGTAATCGAGGGCGCGGCTGAGGCCCCAGGCCCACGCGCCGAGAGCGCCCCATTCGGTGGGCTTGCGTTCGGTGCGGCCTGATTGCTTGAGGGCGTAACCGCGGATGCCGTCGCGCCAGCCTTCGAGGTGGTCGGGTTCGACATCACCATAATAAAAGGTGGTGACGGCGTAGCCGCGTTGCAGGGCGAGTTCGAGGGGCCAGCGGGAGGCGTGGACACCGCGGGTGGCTTCGGTGGCGCGGTTGTTCACGATGCCCATGTCGGCAGAGGGACGCATCCAGCGGTCGGAGAGGGGGATGGTGGGATCTTTTTCGAGGCTGGCGTTGCCGAAGTAATTCAGGCCGAGGAAAACGGGGGCGGGCTTTTTCGCTCCGTTCGGCACGTAGAGCATGAGGTGGATGGACGGGGCGGCGGGGTCATCGAAGAAGCGGAGGGTGATCTGGGTGCGGGTGGCGAGGCCGTTCACGGCGTCTTTGCGAGTGGCGGTGATTTCTGAGCGGAGTTTGACGGGGAGCTTCGGGGTGTGGCCGTACATGAGGTCGCGGAAATCTTGGAGGATTTCGCCGCGACGGAGGGTGGTCCATTCGTTGGTGGTGGTGATGGGGTGGCCATCGCGGGCGAGCAAGGGATCGGGCAAGGTGTAGGGAGCGACTTTGGATTCGTCGTAGTTGCGGTTGTGGGAGGTGGATTCGGCGGCTTGGGCGAGAATGGGGAGGAGGGTGAGGGAAAGGGCAAACATCGAACACCGGTTGCACCGGCTGGCCAAAACGCCCAACATCGAACATCGAAAGAAGAGGGGGAGGAGAGTGAGTGATGTGTGTAAAAGGTTCATTGTTGGGTGGTTGAGAATCACTGTCTGCTTGAGGTTAGCCAGCGTCAAGCTTGGTAGGATTTTTGAGGAGGAACAGGTTGACCGCGAAATACGCGGAATATTCGAAAAGGGAGAGAGGGGTGGGGCCACAAACAAGCACAGAAGGCGCAAAAGGAAGGGAGCATCGAAACCGGTTGCACCGGCGGGCCAATTTTTTTTGGGGGAAACATCGAACATCGAACATCGAACATCGAACATCGAACATCGAACATCGAACATCGAACATCGAACATCGAACATCGAAATTAGGAAGTTCCGCCTCCCGAGCTTGGCGGCTATGAAGAGGGGAAATTGAACAGGAGAGAAACAGAGGGAACGGAGTTTTAACAGAAGGGCGCGAAGATACGCGAAGGGGGAATTGAATAGCCAATCGACAATAGCATCTAGAGCGGTTCAAGAAATACTGTAGCCGATTGTCTGGGGAGCGGAGCGAGCGGTCTTTTTGGGTCAGGGCGTCGTTTCGGCTCAGTCACAGGGTCCTTGGAACCTGCTCATTCGCCAAAGCCTCGCCCTGACCCAAAAATCCTCGCTCCAATCGACCACAGTATTTCTTGAAACGCTCTAGCCAAGGAAGAAAGGGCTAACCACAGAGAGGTGGGGTTTTGAACCGCGAAATACGCCAAATACGCGAACAGGAGTTCACCAAGCGAACGAAGAGAGGGTGACAAATAAGGACATGAATCAGGCAATCCTACCTTGCTGAGTTGTTGATTGTTGCTGGTGCTTCTGAGGTTGAGGCGTTGGTGGTTGCAGCGGGAAGGGGAAGGTTGCGGGATTGGTGGTATTTGGCCTGGAGGTTGGTGATGAAGCTGGCGCCTTGATGCGGGAGTTTGTTTTCAGCAGCGATGGCGGTGATGAGGAAGAGCAGGTCGATGCTGCGGGCGGAGCCTTTTTCGCGGAAATATTTCTCCATGGTGTCGAGGGTTTTAAGTTCAGCGGGGAGAATTGGATTAGTTTTGCGGAGATCGGTGAGCAGGGCTTGGGCGGCGGGGATACCGTCTTTTTCTTCGGCGATCAGTATCTGCACATACCATGACAGGGCGCGGGTTTGGAGGAAGTCATCGGCCTGGGTGGCAGCTTGCTTGGCTTGGGCCCAATCCGTGGTGCTGAGTGCGGTATGAAGCTGGCCGATGATGCGTTCGAGTTCGATGTAGCCTTGCTTGGTTTCTTTGATGGTTTGTTTGGTTTGGTCGCAGGCGGTGAAAGATAATAGTAAAAGAATGAGCGTGAGCTTGATGAAGTGGATGGCGGGGAGGCTCATGCTCGGTATGAGAAGATGATGGCGAAATCGGGAATTGTCACCAGTTCAAATTTGAGTTTGGCTTTCAAGCAAGACATTGGTGCTACTATTGCGGTAAAAGGTGGAGCATGGATTTGGTATGACAAAATCACTTTTCTTCAAGTGTGTGATGTTCCTTTTTGCGGGGCTGATAATTTTTGGCATTGGTTATGTCGGGGGAGCGATAGGTGGAGAAGGGTGCAAGGGGCAAGGAGGGTTGGCAGATTCATTTACTCATACGCAAAGAAATATGAGTGTTGCTGAAAATGGGGTGCCTTTTCAGCTCACTTTTCGGGTGAGTGATACGAATGGAATACCTGTGGTGGGGCTCTGCTTCACGTGCATACCCGTTCGGGATACGTAGGAAACATCACAGATAGTAATGGTTTTTTAAGGGTTTACTACGGAACGAAATGGTTTCCAAAAGTCACTTTGAATAATCGAGATGCCATACATTTTCTCCTCAATGGAAATGAGGAAAGGGTGGATATATCCAAGAGCGGTTTGGATTTTACCATTGTCACGGAGTAGGCGTCTTGCGCTGATTGATGGAATGTTTTTTGGGGTAAGCAGCAGGGTGATCGTGGCGGCGTTTGTGATGAGGTGGGAAATGTTATTTCGATTTCGAATCTGGCACGCCCTCCGGGATTTAGCGGACGTGAGTGTCAGAGCCTCCTTCGTCGGCTAAGGAAGGAGCGGCCCGTCGGTTGCACCGAAGGCCAGCAGAGAGACGGGCCTTACCATCTGCTTGCGATTGTTTGCGAGCGGCTGCTTAATTTGTCTAGCCGTTGTAGTTGTATTTCTGGGCGAGTTTGGGGAAGAGGTCGGCGACTTTGTCTTCGTCCCAGCGTTCGCCGGAGGGTTCTTCGGGTTGGGGCTGGGTGCGAGGGAGGTCCTCGCCGCCGCTGAGGTCTTCTTCCACGGTATCCAGCACGTATAGATAGCCTTCGTAGTGAGCGATCTCGGCATCGTAATCGATGTCGGCCAGGTATTCAGGATTCGCGAGGGCTTGCTCAAAGGTTGAGCGGCCCATGGAGATGAGGGTGCTGCGGAAATCCATGAAGGAATCGTCTGAGCAACCATGACCGATGATGTAGGCGGCGGCCCAAAGCGGCCAGTGATAGGCGAGGTCATAGCATTCAGTAAAGTACGCGTGAAAAGATCTTACTTCGGCCAAGGAGAACTTGCGGAGCTCGGCCTCCAGCAGTTCGCATTTTCTATCCATGTCGCCTTTGGAGGCGTGGTGGACGCGTTCAACAAGGGTCCAGAATTGGTCGGGGGTCATAGGGTGATGGATTTTATGTGTGCGCCTGAGTGAGTGTGTATTCCTGTCACTTTTTGTTTCGGCTGTGGTGGGTGAAGTAGTCTTTGGCCGGGTTGTCAAAAGCGTCACGGTAGTTCTCGTCTGCACCGGCCTTGAGCAGGGAATCGTAGATCTCAAAGCGGCCCAAGCCGGCGGCCCACATCAAGAGAGACAGCTGGTTCACCACGATGGTGGGATTCTTTTTGGAAAGGCATTTTTCCGTGTATGCATCCAGTTGCTTTTGCGTGGTGGGTGGGGTGATATCAGCGTTACAATCGGGAATGCCAGCATCGATAGAAAGGCCGTTGGCGAGCAATTCAGCCACGCGTTTCCATTTGTTCTTGGCGATGGCGTAGACGGCTTCCTGTTCGGGACTCAGGGAGCCATGGAGGGCCAGGTGTTTCACTATCTTTTTGCAGTCAGCAATCTGTCGTTGGGACCAGTTCCGTGAATTGGCTCGCAGCGTACCGGCGAGAGCGATACCAAAGGCGGTTTCACCAAAGCGGCCCGTATGTGCCGGGTCGGCGCCGTGTTTGATCAGGGTCTCGAAGGCTAACCAGGAACCGCGAGCGGCAGCATAAATGATGGGTGTGCAGAACATCTCGTCGATCTCGTGTGGGTCGCTACCGGCTTCAAATTTGGCGACGGCTTCTTCGACCCCGCCGTAGCGCAGAATCTGGGAGGCGGTGCGGTTCGGGTGTTCGGGAGCGGGTGGCATGGGTGTGGTGGTTTATTTTCGTATTTCCCTGGAATGAGATTATGGCTGTTTCCAGAATTGCCACCATTTGCGTTTCTGAGGTTGCTTTTTAGAGACGCTGGCCAGATCGCCAGCCTTCCACGCGGCGTAGCGCTTATCGATGATCACTTTGATGCGGCCGTAGGTGTCATCGTTGAACGGGATGTGGAACTCTGAGGGGAGATCGCCTTGGAGAGTGGCGATAAGATCCGAGAGGTAGAGCCCGTGATCGTAGTCGAAGTAGGCATCGGCGAATGCGTTGCCTTCATCGGTGAGCATGTCACTGACGAGGCAGCGGTCCAGGGAGTCAAAGTAATCGAGCGCAGAGATTTCGCCGGTGCGAACGGCTTGGTAGTCATCGGGGGAATCTGTGCGGAGCCATTCATCGATAAAGTCGTGCTCGATGCACCAGCGGAAGAAGAAGACGATGTGGTGCGAGGCGTGCGACTCGGGGAGCCCATACTCTGCGATGGTTTCATCGTGCCATTTGGCTTTATCGTATGCTTTGGGCTGGTTCACCTTTGATATCGCCAATCTAGTGAGGATTAGGGAGCTGGCCAATGAATTTCAGAATCCAAGCAGAGGGGGCTGGTTGCACCTGCGGGCCTATTCGGGGAGAAGCCGCGAATTGTTTCAGGTTTCAGGTCCAACGTTTCAAGTCATGGGAAACGCGTTCTTGTTTGGTTTTGAGAGGAAGAGGCGATGAGTCCTATAGGTCTTATGGGACGAATAGGTTAAATTTGTTTACTTAGTCAATTTTAAAGGATGTTCGCAGGGCTGTTTTTGGGTGAAAAAGGGTAAATCTTCGATTGGATTTTGCTGTGTTGGAAGGGGTTGGAAGGAATGTCGCTGTGGGATAATAGATTTCTGTGGTTTGAGGGGTTGAGAAAGTAGATAGTGGGATTGCTGACAACTCGTTGTTGGTAAAGGCGGGGCAAAGCCGGTTTCTGGTTCCTAGTTTGAAGTTTCGAGTTAAGGACACGAACGGCTGAAATCCCAAGTCATCAAACATGTTGGTGCGATTTATTGCATTGGTGTGTCCTGCGTTGGTGGGGAGGTGACAGCCTTATGGGATCATCAGGTTAAGAGACGGGGCGGGAATGGGGGCACCCCTCATCCTCAATCCTTCTCCCCTCCGAGGGGAGAAGGAAGATGGCAAAGCGCTCGTCTCTTATAGGATCTGTGGGTGTATCGGGTGTTGGATCGGGGCGCGTAAGCTGGAGGGGGAACGGGACGTCGGTGGGCGTAGGATTTTATGACTCACCGGGGAATCCCTAGGTCGCAGGTGCGACCCTGGTACCCACTGCGGAACCAGCCGCGCCAGGAACGGCATCAGAGTCTGGCCTCCCTGTGAGGAGGAGCCATAGGCCAGATACATTAACAGGGGTCGGATGGTTTCATTGCTCTTTGACATAGTTCCTTATTAAGGAACGCAGAATTAAGAATGGTGAATGAAGAAAGGGGGCACCCTCATCCTCAATCCTTCTCCCGGCCGAAGTTCGGCTTCCAAGGGAGAAGGA
>DASWYF010000017.1 GCA_036405135.1 Verrucomicrobiia bacterium
GTGCCGCTTCAAACGGCCCGGCCAGTTCTGGACGCCCAAAGGCATGCGCCATCTGGCCGCACTCTCCGAGGCACGCCATAATCACCACTGGGATCAACTCTGGTTCACTACCTAATCGGGGGCAGTGTCAAGATGCGCCCATGCAAGGGGCGAGGAGTGAAGTTCGAAGGGCGAGAGCGGTTGTAAAGCCGTCTCGCCCCATAATTTCCCGATATTGGCCCGCCGGTGCAACCGGCTCAAATCATGTGGCAGAACATCGCGTCGCGCAGCTTCGGCTCGAACCACGTGCTCTTCGGCGGCATGATGCCACCCGCATCCGCGATGGTCATCAGATCCTCGATGCTCGTCGGGAACATGCTGAAAGCGCAGGCATACTCGCCGCTATTCACCAGTTTTTCCAGCTCCGCCGTGCCGCGGATGCCACCTACGAAATTGATCTTCTTGCTCGTGCGCGGGTCGTCGATGCCGAAGATCGGCGCCAGCACATACTTCTGCAAAAGCGTCACATCCAGCTTCTCGATCGGATCATTCGTCGCCGCGAAGTGCGGACGGAAATGCAGCGTGTACCATTGACCGCCGATGAAGAAGCCCAGCTCATGCTTGCGCGTCGGCTTGGCCGCCCCCTTCGGCGTGATGATGAACACCTTGTCCAGCTTCTCCATGAGCTGTTCCACCGTGTTACCATTCATCTCCTTCAACACCCGGTTATAAGGCAAAATCTGCATCTGGTTATGCGGGAAGATCACCGTCAGGAACCCATCACTGTGCCCGGCCCCTTTGCGCGAGGTGAACACCCGCCCCGCTGCCGCACTGCGATGATGCCCGTCCGCGATGTAGAGATACGGGATCTTCGCGAACTCCGCCTCGATGAACTGGATCGTCTCTGCGTCATCGATCACCCACGCCGTATGCCGCACACCATCCTTCGCCGTGATGTCGATGTTCGGTGCTTGCGCCGTCTTCTTCGCCACCAGCACATCAAGCGCCGCCACCGCCTTATAGGTCAGGAACACCGGCCCCGTCTGGGAGTTCAACGTTTCGATATGCCGCACGCGATCATCTTCCTTGTCCGGCCGCGTGAACTCATGCTTTTTGATCACTCCATCCAGATACTCCTGGCAGCTCGCCGCAGCCACCAATCCGGTCTGGCTATGCCCGCCCATGATCTGGCGATACAGGTAGAAGCACGGCTGCTTGTCCTGCACCAAGGCACCGCTGGCGATCATCTTGGCGAAGTTCTCCGCGCCCTTCGCATACACCGGCGCTGAGTAGAGGTCCGTGCCGGGAGCCAGGTCGATCTCCGGCTTGCTCACGTGCAGGAAGCTGAGCGGATTCCCCGCCGCCATCTCGCGCGCCTCTTCGGAGGACATCACGTCATAGGGCAGCTCGCAGATTTGGGCAGCCAGTTCAGGTTTCGGACGCAGGGCAGCAAACGGTTTCAGAGTAGCCATAAAATGGACCGCGAACATAGGGACGGAACCGGAGAAACGCACGTAAAAAGTCATGAGACTAAAACCATGCTTCCGGTTTGACGAAAACCCCGGCTTTTGGTCATTTGCAGGCGAGCGAAAAAACATGGTGAGGAAATTTACAGGCATTATTGCTGGATGGGGGTTGGTAGCTGGCCTGTGCCATTCTGCCATGGCAGCGGAATCGCAACCTGCAGCCAATCAAGCTCCTGACCAGCGGATTTCCATAGAGACTCAGATAGATAAACAGCCCGCGCGATTGCTCTTTGATACGGGCGCCTCATTTACTTCGCTCTTCGCCAGTTCGACAAACCGTCTTGGGCTCGTCAGTGAGACAAACCGCATGGCCAAGATTGCTGGACATGATGTCTCCATAGGACTTACCCGCCACGTGGAGGTGACGCTCCTCGGTAAAAGCGGCAGCACCAAGCTCCCTATCCTGCCCTTCCCTGCTCCGGGAGAATTCGATGGCGTACTGGGATGGATGACCTTGGGAGACAACCCGTTTTACATCGATGCCGAAGTGCGGCGTATCCGCAGCGTCACGAAACTGCCGGATGCAGGCTGGCAAAGTTGGCCATTGGATACAAACTCCACACAGCTGTTTTTCACGGTGACGGAGGAGAGTAAACCGCTAGGCAGAGTATTTGTGGATACGGGTTCTCCGATCGGGCTCAGGATCTCCTCAAAATTGTGGGAAGCCTGGAAGATGCAGAATCCGAAAGCAGGCGTGACCTTGGCCAGCTATCGCTATGCCGTGGGCGAAACGATGGCACATGAACTGGCTTACGCAGCCGAATACCGCCTTGGTGATTTAATGCTGCGGGATGTAGATATAGGCCCTATCCCGGAAGCGAAAGATGGCAAAGCCATCGGCACCGATGGAAAGGAATTCATCGCTACCATAGGTATGCGCGGCTTGCAGCATCTGCGCATGATCGTCAATCGCAGCGCCAGGGAAGTGCTGACGCACACTATTTCTCCCCTGCCCCAACACAATAGGCTCGGCGCGGTTTTTCCGCTGAAGCAGCCGGTTGGACGGATTGCCCAAGTATTGGAAAATTCTCCAGCCCACAAGGCAGGTTTGAAAACCGGAGACATCCTTATCTCCATCAATGGCTCGGATTTCAGCCAGCCTCAGTCAAATCCCGAGTCATTCCTGACCCAACCCGCAGGAAGCAAGCTGCTAATTAAAGTGAAACGCGATGATGCGGTGCATGAATACAGTATCCTTCTGGAGGATATGATTCCATAAACCAATGACTTCCTGGCAAATCTGTCGCGGCCCAGATGGTTTCGTAGAGCCGGTGAAGGAAGGCTTTCATTTCGGTGCATTTCTTTTTCAAGGATTCTGGGCTCTGACGCAGGGACTTCACATCCCCGGCATGATTGGCATCAGCGGGACAGTTGCAGCAGGGTTTCTTTTCCCAAGTCAGCCAGCCGTGTCAGTCATTGGGCTGTTTGCCTTGATGCTGGTCTTTGGCACATTGGGAAATGCATGGCGCATCAATCATCTCTATCATCACGGGTATCGCCACCTTGGCACATTGAAAGCGCCCAACAAGAAAGCGGCTGAACAGGAGGCGAGAAATTTTTATTCCGATCTCAAGTCGTCTCAATAATTCTTCCTTCACGGTTGAGTTTTGTTCCTGCCTCCGCTACACCACCCGCCTTTCTTTTACATGAACGAGAAGTATGTTGCTAAAATCGCGTCCGAGCTGAAACTCCAGACGCGCCAGGTCGCCGCCACCGCCAAGCTGCTGGGCGAAGGAGCCACCGTCCCTTTCATCTCCCGTTACCGCAAGGAAGCCACGGGCTCGTTGGATGAAGTCGCCATCACGAACATCCGCGAACGGATGAACAGCCTTGTGGAACTGGACCAGCGCCGCGATGCCATCATCAAATCCCTCGAAGAACGCAGCCTGCTCTCGGATTACCTGAAAGATGCCGTGTTGAAAGCGGAGACGCTCAGCACTTTGGAAGATATCTACCTGCCCTACCGCCCCAAGCGCCGCACCCGCGCCATCATCGCAAAAGAAGCGGGACTGGAACCGCTCGCCGATCAACTCTTCGACCAACAAGCCACGCTTGATCCGCTGAAAGCTGCCGAGCCATTTGTTAATCCGTCCAAAGAGATCAAAGACGTAGCCGCTGCTTTGCTGGGCGCGCGTGATATCATAGCGGAGCGTATCAGTGATGACGCCGAGGCCCGCGCCAAGCTGCGTGCGCTTTATTGGAGTCAGGCGACTATCCGCTCCAAGGTGATGTCGGATAAGAAAGAAGCCGCCGCGAAGTTCAAAGATTACTTCGATTGGAGCGAACCCATCGCGACGATTCCCAGCCATCGCTTGCTGGCTATCCGACGTGGTGAGACGGAAGGTTTCCTCATCGTCCGCATGACGCCACCCGAGGAAAGCGCCCTGCTCTTGCTCGAACCCCTCTTCGTCAATGCCCCCGGCAAACCCGCGGGCGAACAGATTCGCCTTGCGGTGCAGGATAGTTATAAGCGTCTCCTCGGTTTCGCCATTGAGGCGGAGTTGCGTATCGAGTCCAAAAAGAAGGCGGACATCGAAGCTATCCGCGTGTTCGCCGAGAACCTGCGCGAACTGCTGCTTGCTGCTCCGTTAGGGCGTAAGAATACCTTGGCCATTGATCCCGGCTTCCGCACCGGTTGCAAAGTCGTGGTGCTAGATCGTCAGGGCAAGTTACTCCATCATGAGGTCATCTACCCCACCGCGGCTTCTTCCAAGCAGATCAGTGAAGCGGCGACTACCGTCTTGGGTTTGGTGAAGCAACATGAGATCGAGGCCATCGCCATCGGCAATGGCACGGCAGGACGCGAAACGGAAACGTTCGTCCGCAAGCTCGGCCTGCCGGCTTCCATCCCTATCGTGATGGTGAATGAGAGCGGTGCCTCCATCTATTCTGCTTCCGATGTCGCCCGTGAAGAGTTTCCGAATGAGGACGTGACCGTGCGCGGTTCCGTCTCCATCGGCCGCCGCCTCATGGACCCCCTGGCGGAACTGGTGAAGCTAGATCCGAAGTCCATCGGCGTGGGTCAATACCAGCATGATGTGGATCAAGCCGCCCTCAAGCGTGGCTTGGACGACGTCGTGATGAGTTGTGTGAACGGCGTAGGTGTAGAACTGAACACTGCCAGCAAACAATTGCTCAGCTACGTCTCCGGTCTGGGCCCTTCACTGGCCGCCAGCATCGTTACCTATCGTAACGAGAACGGACCGTTCAAATCTCGCTTGGACCTGCAGAATGTTCCACGCCTCGGCCCTAAAGCCTTTGAACAGGCTGCCGGGTTCTTGCGCATCCGTGATGGTGGTCATCCCCTGGACACCAGTGCAGTCCACCCCGAGAGCTACGGTATCGTCGATGCCATGGCCAAGGACTTAAACTGCGATGTGAATGCCCTGCTGCGCGATAGCGCGCTGCGTAACCGTATCAAGTTAGACAAGTATGTCACCGAAACCGTCGGACTGCCTACGCTCAAGGACATCATGGAGGAGTTGGCCAAGCCGGGCCGCGATCCGCGCCAACGCTTCGAGGTCTTCGCCTTCCAAGAAGGCGTGGAGAAGATGGAAGATTTGAAGCCGGGCATGAAACTGCCCGGCATCGTGACAAATGTGACCGCTTTCGGGGCATTCGTAGATATCGGCGTGCATCAGGATGGCCTCGTGCATGTCAGTCAGCTTGCGGACAAATTCGTGAAAGACCCGGCAGAGATCGTGAAGGTCCAGCAGAAAGTCATGGTCACCGTCACCGAAGTGGACCTTCCACGCAAACGCATCTCGCTTTCCATGAAAGCGAATCCGGAGCTGGGTGGCAGCAGTCAGAATAATCGCACATCACCTGCAGCACCTCGTCCCCAAGGCGGTTTCCGTCCGCAATCAAAACCAGCACCGCCGAAAGGCAATGACTGGTTCAGCGCGGCCTTGGATAAAGCGAACAAGCATGGTCAGAAAAACTGACCAGTAGTACATAGTTAGGCGAAAGACGATTTTTGACCTGGCCGCACGAATAATCCTCGTGCGGCCTTCATCATTTTTTGGGACAAAAAAATTAATCGTTCGCTTTGCAAGATTCTGGTTCACGACAAAATTTTCCAATTCCTCCGTTTGTTCCAAACAATACAGCAGCGGCACATCAAAAGTTTCCAAACTGTTCAGTATTGAGCAGCGCAACACTTCTTTTCCCATCGAGCGATGCGCAAATCCGCGCAAATACGGCCATAAATACCGGGCACTACGGGGCTGGCATCACGGTTGCTAAGCATACTACCGGTTGCGGTCGCAAAGACTGTGACCACCTGTTGTGAATCGTGGTCGCAATTAGATCACGCTATGAAAACCTCATTGAAAATGCTCGGCATGGCGGCACTGATGCTTACCGCCTGCTCCTCCAAAGAAGACGAAGCATCACTCATGGCACCCCCTGCCACACCGGCTCCTCAAGCGGCATTCGATGTCACTGGTGGAGTTCAAACCGCCTCCGCCCCTCCAGTGGTCGCACCACCCACGGCTGCTGCCTCTGCTTCCATGGCCCCCGTCCAGGAAGCCCCGGCATCATCTGCACTGGACAACGGCGTAGCCCACTTGGATGAAACGCAACGCCTGACTTACGCATTGCAGCTCTTTTATGGAGACTCCAGTGCGCCAGCCATCAGCGATTTTCAGCCATTGGTGGACCGCAAAATCCTCGCCAAAGTACCAGTCGCCCCCGCTGGAAAGAAGTACATCATCGACCTGAGCAGGCTCGAAGTACGGCTGGAGAACCTCTAAAAAATTTATTCGCCAAATGAAATCATTCACTCTTCATCGCCTCAAAAAACTCACCTCCCTGCCGCTCCGTCGCGGCTTCACGCTGATCGAGCTACTGGTGGTCATCGCCATCATCGCCATTCTTGCCGGAATGCTGCTGCCTGCGCTGGCCAAGGCAAAGCAAAAGGCGCAATCCACGCAATGCGTGAACAACCTCAAGCAAATCGGTGCCGGCTATAAGATCTACCAAAGCGACAATCAGGACAAAATGCCTTACGGCTCCATCCACTATGTCTCGGGTGGCTTTGCTTGGGATGACCTGATTGACGGTTACATCGGCGGCACTCAAACCATCACCGAAATGTCCAGCCACGGTCTGAAGACATGGAACAAAATGCCCAAGATGCTGCAATGCCCATCAGACAAGATCCCGCTGACCACGGGTTGGGTCGGCTTGTCTCCTACGGGCATTCGCCGCAGCTACGCGCCCCCCAAGTACGTGATGTCCACCACGAACACTCCAGTGAACACCGCTGCCAAGACCGGTTCCGGTTTGCACTGGACCTGGGCTTCATGGCAGATCGGTGCCACGACCACGAACGGCTGGCCTACGGGCGGCAAGACCGCCGGCCCCCCCTCGAACTACCTGAATGTTCCCAAGAACATTCCTGCGCTTCGTGAAGGGGCCATCATGTCCGGCGTGGACACCATCCAGGTGACCGAGTATCACAACGCCTCGTGCAACTGGGCCAGTGCTGAAACGCTGCCCACGATCCCGACGGCGAACGATCACACCTCTGACGCGAATACGATGCATGGCAAAGAGACGATGAACTACCTCTTCATCGACGGCCATGTGGAAGGGCAAAACCGCTACATGCTCCTTGGCCCGACGAACACCACGCTTACCACTCCTTCAGGAGCGTGGACACTGTTCGTCAAGGACTAGGCTGTTCACCAAAGCTGTGCTTCTTACGGCCCGTGGTCATCATCACGGGCCGTTTTCCTTTTGACGCATTGACGCCTGCACGGCTCTAGCTCAAGATAGGAGCAATCTAATTTTCAAAAAAACATGAGCACGCCCATCTCCCGTCGTGACGCCTTTCGTCAAGCCGCTCTCGGCACCACTGCTCTTGCCAGCATGGCTCTTTTGCAACCCGGCATGTCAGCCGCCGAACAAGCCTCCGGCAAACTCAAAGGCCGAGTTCATCACTCCGTCTGCAAATGGTGCTACGGCAAGATCCCGCTGGAAGATTTTGCCAAAGCCGCGAAGGACATGGGCATCCAGTCCGTAGAATTGCTCCAGCCCAAAGACATCCCCACCATCCGCAAATATGATCTCACCTGCGCCATGGTCAGCAATCCCACGACCACAGCGGGTGATGTGAAGGTGGGCGGCATTGAGAAAGCCTTTAACCGCATCGAATATCATGATGCGCTCTTCACTGCTTACGAACAGCAGATCAAGGACACTGCTGCCGCCGGTTTGACCAATCTCATCTGTTTCTCCGGCAATCGTGCAGGCATGAGCGATGAACAAGGGTTGAAGAATTGCGCCATCGGTTTGAAGCGCCTTATGCCCATCGCCGAGAAGCACAAAGTAGTGCTCGTGATGGAACTCCTGAACTCCAAGGTGAATCACAAAGATTACATGTGCGATCTCTCGAAGTGGGGTGTCGCGCTTTGCAAAGAGATCGGGTCGGAGAACTTCAAGCTGCTCTACGATATCTACCACATGCAGATCATGGAGGGCGATGTCATCACCACCATTAAGAAAGATCACCAATACTTCGCGCACTATCACACAGGCGGCGTTCCTGGCCGTGCGGAGATCGATGAATCCCAAGAGCTTTACTACCCCGCCATCATGAAGGCCATCATGGAGACAGGCTTTAAGGGCTTCGTAGCTCAAGAATTCATTCCCAAGCGCCCGGATGTCCTCGCCTCACTCAAGCAAGGTGTGCAGATCTGCGATGTTTAAGCCGGTGAAAACTTCCGGTTGCGCTTTGGGTGTGCATACGTAAGTTGTGATATGGACTGGCAGCAGCCAATCGCTTTGATGATCGTCGCAAGCACCGCCGGGGTATTTCTCTGGCAGTGGTTGCGTCCCAAGCGTTTAGGTCATAAGAAAGGTACTGTATGCGGCTGCTCCACGAATTCTGTTTCCGCTCCCAAACCCACTGTGATTTATCACGCGCGCAAAGGGGAACGTCCGCAGATAACGGTAAAAATGAACTGAATCATGCTCCTTGCGCGAAGTGGTTTAAAACGCTAGATTAAACGCATCAAACGCCATGTATAAGATCACTTCTGCCGTGCAGTTCATCAAGAACACGACCCGTCCGGGAGCGGAGACTTCATCGGAGGCCAACTGGACGCCGAACACGGATGTCTACATTTCGGAAGAGGGTCTGGTCATCAAGGTCGAGCTGGCGGGCATGCGCCGTGAGGATCTGGAGCTCAGTGTGGAGGCAAACCGCCTCAAGATCAGTGGCCAGCGCCCGGATGGGTGCCGTAATGGCAAATGCAATTTTTTGGTGATGGAGATCAATTACGGTCCGTTTGAAACGGTCATCGAACTGCCTCCGGGCTACGATCTCTCCAAGGCCAAGGCCACGTATCAGAACGGTTTTTTGCGGATCGATGTCCCGACCACCACGGTGTCGGCGGAGCGCAAGAAAACGACCATCATCATCTCCTCCAAACATCAGGGCTGATCTATTTCTGAACTGATTGGGTGGTTCCGGCATCTAACCATGAGTTAGGGCACGGCATGACGTCATCTGAAACGGAATTAATAAGTATCCTCGACGCCTCGGGCACGGGCTCCGAGGCATCGACGCAAAAGCAAGGGGCCAAATCTCTACCCGAGACTTTGCCTATCCTCGGGCTTTCAGACATCGTTTTCTTTCCCGGCATGGTCGCTCCTTTGCTGGTGGACACGCCGCAAAGCATCCGGCTCATCGATGATGTCGTAGGTGGTGATCGTTTCCTCGGCCTTTTCCTCCAGCACAAACCGGAGACGGAAAATCCGGTATTGGAAGACCTGCATAAGATCGGTTGTGCGGCGCGCGTGCTGAAGATGTTGAAGTTTCCGGACAACACCGTCCGGGTGCTTGTCGAAGGTCTCCGCCGCGTGGAAATCGAGAAGGTTGAAAGTTCCGAGCCTTATCTGAAGGCCAAAGTCATCCATATAAAAGACCAGGAAGAGGAAAGCCTCGAACTGACCGCGCTCACACGTCATTCACATCAGCAATTTCAAGAGATCATCAACCTCTCCCCTGCGATTTCTGACCAGGTCAAGATCGCCGTCCTGAACACGGAAAAGCCCACGCGTCTGGCGGATCTTATCGCAGCGAACTTGAACATCTCGCTTGCGGAACGGCAGGACCTGCTGACCACCGCTTCCGTCCAGGAACGCTTCAAAAAACTTTCTCCCCTGCTCAGCCGCGAACTGGAAGTCCTCAGCATCGGCTCTAAGATTCAGAAGGAAGTCGCGGAGTCGATGTCCAAGTCGCAACGTGATTACTTCCTGCGCGAGCAGATACGCGTCATCCAAAAAGAACTGGGTGAAACAGACCCGAATCAGGTCGAGATCCAAAATCTGCGCCAACAGATCGAGGCGAATAATCTTCCGGAAGAGCCGAAGAAAGTGGCTCTAAAAGAGCTGGACCGTCTGCAAGCGATTCCTCCTGCCGCGGCGGAATACACTGTCACGCGCAATTATCTCGATTGGATAGTCAACCTGCCTTGGAGCAAGGGCACAGAAGACCAGATCGACCTCGCCACCGCGCGCAAGCTGCTGGACGAACATCATCATGGCCTGGACAAGGTCAAGGAGCGTTTGCTCGAGTTCCTTGCCGTCATCAAACTCAAGCATTCGCTTAAAGGTCCCCTGCTCTGCCTCGTGGGCCCTCCAGGGGTCGGTAAAACTTCCTTAGGCCGCAGTGTAGCTGAAGCATTAGGTCGCAAGTTTATCCGTATCGCTCTCGGTGGCATGCGCGATGAAGCGGAGATTCGCGGGCATCGCCGCACATACGTCGGCGCGTTGCCGGGGCGTATCTTGCAAGCCATCCGCCGTGTGGAATCCAACAACCCAGTCATCCTGCTGGATGAGATCGACAAAGTCGGCTCTGATTTCCGCGGCGATCCAGCATCCGCTTTGCTCGAAGTTCTCGATCCCCAACAGAACGGCACGTTCACAGATCATTATCTGGATTTGCCATTCGATCTTTCCAAAGTGCTGTTCATCACCACGGCGAACTGGATGGACCCGATTCACCCTGCCTTGCGCGATCGCTTGGAAGTCATCGAACTGCCAAGCTACACGCTTTCTGAAAAAATCCAGATAACACGGAAGCATTTGATTCCGCGTCAACTTGAAGAGCATGGTGTAAAACCCAAGCTCGTGAAGATTCCGGATACGACGGTCTCACGTCTCATCCAAGATTACACACGCGAGGCTGGCTTGCGCCAATTGGAACGGGAGATCGCCGCACTCGTCCGCAAGGCCGCGCGCAAGTATGCTGAAGAGCAAGTGAAGCATCCGCCCTTGGTCATCAAACCGGCGGACCTGCACGATTACCTCGGCATCGCACGCTTCCATCAGGAGACGGCGGAGAATATCACAGAGTGCGGCATCGCTACGGGCCTCGCATGGACCCCCGTGGGTGGCAGCATTCTATTCATTGAGGCCACCAAGATGCCCGGCAAAGGCGCCTTGATTCTCACCGGTTCACTAGGTGATGTGATGAAGGAAAGCGCCCAAACAGCTTTGAGTTATCTGCGCAGTCAATCCAAGAGTTTGGGTATCAACATGGCGGATCTCGAGAAGAACGATATCCACATCCATGTGCCTGCCGGTGCTACTCCAAAGGACGGTCCGAGCGCAGGCATCACGATGAGCATGGCGCTGGCTTCGCTTTTCCTCGGACGTCGCGTGCGCTCGGATGTAGCGATGACCGGTGAGATCAGCTTGCGTGGCCGCGTGCTGCCCGTGGGTGGCATCAAAGAAAAAGTGCTCGCCGCCTCGCGATCCCGCATCAAAGAACTTATCCTGCCCGAACAAAATCAGAAGGATTGGGCCGAGGTGCCGGAGGAAGTGCGTGAACGCATGAAGGTGCATTTCGTCCGTCATATCTCGGAAGCCATCCCCTTCGCCCTGCGCAGCAAATGAAAACGTTGTCGGTCATCTCTCTGGCACTTTTCACAAGCCTTTCCATCGCCCTTGCGGAGAACGCACCGGATAAAGCTTTGCAGGAAGGACAAGCCCTGGCTATGGAGATCTGCTCCATGGGACCAGAAAAAGATTCTTCCATGACTGCGACACTGCAGATCCAGCGTGATCGCAGAACCGAAGTATCCATCCCCATCGAGATAAAATTGATCAAGGGCGACAAAGGATGGAAAAGCATCTATCAAACCCGCAGCACAAACGTAAGCGACTCCGTCATTCTAACCATTACCCATACGCCGGGAGAGTTAAACAGTTACGAAGTGAAAAGCGGCACCAATCAGCAACCCCAAACCATAGCTCACAATTCTACAGGAGTTCCTTTTGCGGGTTCCGATTTTTGGATCAGCGATCTGGGCCTTGAGTTCTTCCGCTGGAAAGATCAACGCGTCACCGCTCATGAAATGAGAAACAGTCAAGCCTGCTACGTTTTGGAAAGCAAAAATGATGGAAGTGTTGCCGGAACTTATTCGAAAGTGATCTCGTGGATAGACAAAGACACTTTGGGAATAGTGTTCGCCGAAGCCTATGACCAGAACGGCAAGCTCTTGAAGATCTTCAAACCCACGGGATTTGATGTTAAAAAGAAACAGGTCAAAACTGTGGAAATGCGGAACCGGCAAACCAAGCTGGAATCACGCCTTATATTTGATGTGAAAGAGGAAAATGAATAGCAGAGATCTTCACTGTCTGCCTGAAACAGGCAGTGGTCCCAGTTCCGCGATCCGCTTTTCCACATCATTTTTGAGGGACGGCACCTTCTCCGCTAAACGCCGATAGAAACTGACGGCTTGCTCGGGGCGTTTAAGTTTTAGCAACAGCAGTTTGGCTCCTTCCATCGCAGCTTGCTCAGTGGCAAATGACGAAATCTGCTCATCATCCCTCAACCCCTTGCCATATAGCACATTCTCGTAATGCGTCAGCGCTGCCTTCCATAAATTCGTGCGTGCTTCTTCCGTGGTTTGCGGGAGCTCAGCCTGTTTTTCCTTCATCTTCGCCAGACCGATCTCCGCAAGGCCGCGTGTCTCCACGGAAGCCAGCGGAGATTCCATCGCCACGGTGAAATACTCGATTGCTTTCTCGTAGCGCACCAGATCCTGCGTCTGTGCCGCATATTGATAATGGCAACTCGCGATCTTGCTGCATGCCAGCGGAAACAACGGTGTGTCCTTGAAGAACTGTTCGATAAAGGTGAAGGCGTTGATGGCGTCGCCGAACTTATCCAGTTGCCGCGACGGATCAATGGTCGGAGCCGCCAGATGTGTGTCACCCAGGGCGAAATAAGCCTGCGCCACCAATTGTGTCGAGATGGAAGAATTAGCCACCTGCGGCGGCCCGTTCGTAATCAGCCATTTGAAATAACCTTCGGCATCCTTGTATCCCTGCCGCGAAAATGCCGCGCGACCAGCCATGAGCCGTGCCCGATAACTAAGCTCCCCCGGGGGCAGATTCGTATTCTGATAGACGAGTTGATAATGAGTTTCCGCCGAATTGAACTCTCGCTTCCGTTCATAATGTTCCGCCAGCCAGAAATGCGCCTGCGGCACGAGTGAATTGGTCGGAAAATCATTCACAAAATTCGTATAAACATTCAGCGCCGCATCTTCATTACCGGACTTGAAATGCAACCAACCCAGATCGAAGACAGCCCGCGGTTTCGCAGCGTTGTTCGTGAATTGCCCGAGCCAGTTCGTATAGATGTTAACCGCATCCGGCCAGTTCTGCTCCTTCACGCTCAAGCGCGCCCGGGCCAGCTGTATCTCAGGTGTCTTGGGTGAATTCGGGAAGCGTTGCAGAAAATCGTCCAGCAATTGCCGTGCATCCGCAGTCTTTCCCGATCGTCCCAAAGCCTGTCCTACGAGCAGAAAACTGTTCTCACTGTATAAGCTGTCCGGAAACCACTCCCGCAACTGCTCCAGTGCAAATGTGGCCACTTCCTCACGACCTTGCTTCAACCCCGCTCTTACGAGCTGATATAGCGCCTGATCCAGCAACCCCTCCCGCACTTTCTCCATGCCGCGATATTGTTCGACCAGTGCAGAGTAGTTCGCCACAGCTCCGTCAAAGTCTTCCTTCAAGAACAGCGTATCTGCCAGCTTGAATCGCGCGATCGCCTGATCACTGCCTTCGGGTAGCGATTCTGCTGCCGACTTGAAATCATTTTGCGCAGCGTCCATCGCCCCAATTTCCCAATCATACCATCCGCGCCCCAGATAAGCCCGCCCCGTTACATTACTCGCGGCGGCATTGGTCAGCACAGTGTCGAATTGCGATTTGGATATCTGCAAAAGATTTGTGTCGATCGTTGTAACCGTCTTCAACCGGTAATAATCTTTTAGCGCCAGCTCGCCCAAGGTCAGCCGCACCAGTCCCTGTGCGGGATCATTCGGATTTGTTTTGAGAAACTCATCAAGCTGTGCCCGTGCCTGCTTAGTATTGCCCTTTGCCGTCTGCAGATCGATCACCGCGAATAGTGCCTGACGACGGCGCTCCGCAGGTGTTGCGCTCTCCACCAGATTCACCTGCCACGTCTCCAATGCTGCATCGTAATCCTTGGTGGTTTGCAACAATTCAGCGCGCAGCGCGACAGACTCCGCGATCAGATCATTCCTGCCCAAAGCCCGCGCCTGGGCGAGCAGACCGATGGAAGTTTGCAACGCCGCTTCATTCTTTCCGGCCTGTCGCTGCACCCTTACCAGCAGTTGTTGCCGTTGCCATGTTTGTTCCGCTGGCAATACAGCTTCCGCCAGCAAGGTCAGCGTCTTTTCCGCCCCTGCAAGATCTTTGCTTTCCAGTTGCGCCTCCGCCAATAACAAGCGGCTGCGTACTACGAACGGCTCAGTCGGCACAGCTTCAGAAACCTTGAGAAAAGGCCTTCCCGCTCCGGTAAGCGACTCCACTACGCCACCCCAATCTTTTTGCTGAAACTGAGCCAATGCCTCCCAATAGACTGCTTCAGCCCGTGCTGGTGATTTCGCCTCCGTTTCCGATAATGCCCGCCATGCTTGCGCCGATTCAGTGAACTGCCCTTTTTCCCACAAGGATCGCGCTTTCAGATAACCCAGACGATCTGCCATCGCCCCCGCTTTGCTTTGGTAGCTTTCCACCGCACGCAACACATCATCGTATTGCTTCAGGATAAAAAATGTTTCCGCCAGGCTGACCGCTGCTTCCGGCACTCGTGCGGAATTGGGAAACTTGATCAGGAACAAGTTGAACTCCGCCGCCGCGCGTTCGAATGACTTGTCAGCCATCGCCTCGCTTGCCGTCCGGAAAAGGTTGCGCGCTTCCGAATTATCCGCCGCCTGCACCATTTGCGAAAACGGCCCAGCCATCAGCAGCCATGTAAACATAGCCACCAGCCAGCTCACCGTCTCTTTTCGCACATTCAACATCGAAATCAGCATTCGCTTTGCGCTCGCACTATTCAAGCGAGTTTCTTGCCCATCTGCTTTACGATAGCAGCCTCTTCAAAAATCTTCCCGTATGGCTCCGTTCATTCGCCGCCACAGTTTCTGGCGTGCCTTCCGCCACAATCGTTCCCCCGCCCTTGCCGCCTTCAGGTCCCATATCGATCAACCAATCCGCACATTTGATGACATCCAGATTGTGCTCGATGATCAGCAACGTATTCCCCGTCGCACGCAACTTGAACAGCACTTCGAGCAATTTAGCCACATCATGGAAGTGCAAACCGGTCGTCGGTTCATCCAAGATATACAGCGTCCGCCCCGTTGATTTGCGACTCAACTCTGCCGCCAGCTTGATGCGTTGCGCCTCACCACCGCTCAACGTCGTCGCCTGCTGGCCCAAACGCACATAACCCAACCCCACTTCCGCCAGCGTCTGGCAGACATCCAGCAATTGTGGCACCGCCCGGAAAAACGCCACACCCTCGTCCACCGTAAGATTCAGCACATCCGCGATGTTCAATCCCTTGTAAGTGATTTCCAGCGTCTCGCGATTGTAACGCTTCCCATTGCACGCCTCGCAGGTCACGTACACCGCAGGCAGGAAATGCATCTCGATCTCAAGCAAACCATCGCCCTGACATTTCTCGCAGCGCCCGCCCTTCACATTGAAGCTGAATCGTCCCGCATCGTAGCCACGCACCTTTGACGATGGCAGTTTCGCGAACAGATCTCGGATATGATTGAACATCCCCGTATAAGTCGCTGGATTACTGCGCGGTGTGCGTCCGATAGGTGCCTGATCAATCACGATCACCTTATCGATCTGCTCTACCCCCCGAAGCTCTCGATGCGCTCCCGGCCTTTCCTTCGAGCCATGCAGCTTGCGGAACAAGGCACGACGCAAAATGTCATCCACCAGCGTGCTCTTCCCCGAACCGGATACACCCGTCACACACGTCAATGTCCCATACGGAATGCGTGCATCCACATTCTTCAAGTTGTTCTCGGTAGCTCCAAAAATCTCCAGCCAACCACGATTTATGGCCGCCCCCAATCGCTTCTTCGGCACCGGCACAGACAGATCGCCCTTCAGATAACGTCCCGTTAGTGATTTGCTGTTCGCCATCACTTCCGCTGGCGTGCCTTGCGCCACCACTTCACCGCCATGCACACCCGCACCCGGCCCGAGATCCAAAACATAATCCGCCTGCCGGATGGTATCCTCATCATGCTCCACCACGATCACGGAATTACCCAAATTGCGCAGACCCACCAGCGTATTCAGCAACCGTTCATTGTCTCGCTGATGCAACCCGATGCTCGGCTCATCGAGGATATACAACACACCCACCAAGCCAGCACCGATCTGCGTCGCCAACCGGATACGTTGCGCCTCACCACCGCTCAACGTCCCACTCTCGCGATCTAGCGTGAGGTAACCCAATCCTACGTTACGCAAGAAACCCAATCGCGAACGTACCTCATGGATCACATCCTCGGCGATCTTCTGTTGAAACTCTGTCAGCTTCAGCCCGCCAAAAAACTCATCCGCATCATCCACAGACAATCCGCACACATCCATGATGGAAAGCCCCGGCGCAGGCGGCGGCAGCTTGTGCTTCTTGTATTTCTGTGAAGCTTCAGCACCACCAAGAGTGACCGCCAGAATCTCCGGCTTGAGCCGTCGTCCCGCACACGCATCGCAATACTGCGGGCTCATGAACGCCTTCAGGCGGTTGCGCGTGAACTCGCTCTCGCTCTCCTGATAAAGCCGTTCCATGTTCTTCAGCACGCCCTCGAACGCCTTCTCCGTCGTGCTCGATTTGCCTGCGCGCCAGAACTGAAACTTGATCTCCATCTCGCCCGTTCCATGCAGCAGCACTTGTTTGAAACTCTCTGGCAAACTTTTATACGGCGTCTCCATGTTCACGCCATAATGCGTGGCCAGACCTTTCAACAACGCCTTGTAATATACCACCATCCGCTTGCCTCCACGCCGCCACGGCAACACCGCACCACCTTCCAAGGACTTGTCCGCATCCGGAATCACCAACCCTTCATCGAACACCATCTTCTGCCCCAGTCCATGACACACCGGACACGCACCGAAGGGCGCGTTAAAAGAAAAATGCTTCGGTGTCAGGCTCTCGAAACTCTTGCCTGTCGCCTTGCTGAACATCCGTGTGGAATGCAGCACCTCCGTCCACTTGTCCGGCGCATCCGTCGCTTGCTGATGTAGTGCCAGCATCTGGCCTTCACCCCAGCGCAAGGCTGTCTCCACGGAATCACCCAACCGCACCCGCACCTTGTCATCCATCACCAGACGATCCACCACCACCTCGATCGTATGTCGCTTGGATGCTTCCAGCTTGGGCTTCGTCGTCGCCGCCAGGTCGATGATCTCACCATCCACTCGCGCACGCACAAAACCCTCGCGCGCCAATCGCTCCAGCACATCTCGATACTCCCCTTTAGCACTCTGCACCACCGGTGCCAGCAGCATCAACCGCGTCCGCGCTGGTAACTCCATGATGCGATCAATGATCTCCGTGCTCGTTTGCGAACGGATCGGCTCACCCGTCTCTGGACAATGCGGTTGGCCCACATGCGCATACATCAGGCGTAGGTAATCGTAAATCTCCGTCGTCGTCGCGATGATGGAACGCGGACTCGTCCCTGAACCACGCTGTTCGATGGCGATCGTAGGTGAAAGCCCTTCAATGTAATCCAAGTCCGGCTTGCTTAATTGCCCCAAGAACTGACGCGCATAAGCCGAGAGAGATTCCACATACTTCCGCTGCCCCTCCGCATAAATCGTATCAAACGCCAGCGAGGATTTGCCCGAGCCGGAAAGACCCGTCACCACCACCAGCTTGTCGCGCGGGATCGCCAGCGTGAGATTCTTGAGATTATGCTCACGCGCCCCGCCGATACGTATGAAATCTTTCGCCATGCTACTGCCCAAATCTGCTCTTTATCGGATTGGTTAACCTAATCGAAAACTCCTCCCACGCAAAGCCCAATGTAGTGGGACAAGCGCCACCGGGCGCATCTTGACACTGCCCCCGATTAGGTAGTGAACCAGAGTTGATCCCAGTGGTGATTATGGCGTGCCTCGGAGAGTGCGGCCAGATGGCGCATGCCTTTGGGCGTCCAGAACTGGCCGGGCCGTTTGAAGCGG
>DASWYF010000018.1 GCA_036405135.1 Verrucomicrobiia bacterium
GAACAGCGTCTTCAGCGCCACCCGCCGCAAAGCGCGTGGTTACCGCTCCTCCACCTACCTCATCACCATGCTCTACTTCCTCGCAGGCAAACTCCGCCTGCCCCAGCACTGAACCCATTCCACTGAAAACAGCGAAGAACCTGCGAAGTGTGTGTTTCTTGAAATCGTATGGAAAGAATTTGTGGTTTGCGTGAAAAATGTTGTTTTCCACGCATCTCCTAGGACGTGAATTACTTTGCCTTTTTCTCCGCCCACGTCACCGCATACTCTGCCACTTCTTCCCAGCCTTTTTCCGCGATGATGTAGTGACTGCGTCCCGGAAATTCCTTGAACTCCGTCACGGATGCCCCTTGGTATTTGTGGAAGTTTTTACGATTCAACGCCGCTGGCATGATCACATCCTTTTCCCCCGCGATCATCAATAACGGCGCGCGCGAGCCATTCTTGAAATTGATCGTGGAGAGCGCATTAGGCGTCATATTCGCCAACGCCGCCTGGAAAATAGCGCGACCCGATGCCGGTATCGCCTGTTGCTCATAAGCCGCGCGCGCTTCTGCCTCCGTGAGTGAATTGGCAAACACCCGCCAGAATTGTTCGAAGGTGAAGAGGAAGGTTCCTTTGAACGTGCCGGGCTTGAGAAACGCCGGCGTCAGCGCCATGTAAGTGGACCATGGCAGGATGAGGATGCCTTTCGGCGGCACGGAATCGATCGCCACCCCGGCCGAGCCGTAACCTTGGTCGATCAGCAACTGCGTGATGAGCCCGCCATACGAATGCCCCATGATGATCGGCGGTTCCGGCAGGCTTTTGATGATGCTGATGTAATGCGCCATCACCTCCGCGATGCCGATTCCATTCAGGCTGGAGGCATCACGCCGCATGGCGGGCACATCCCCCTTGATACCCGGCCACGGCGAAGCGATCACCCGGTAACCGCGTGCCTCATAGTAATGCTGGAAACTTTCCCAGCTCGAAGGTGTGACCCACAGGCCGTGGACGAGCAGAATGGTTTTCATGACTATGGGAATTAGAATTACGGGTAGAAAAATTTGTGATATGAACACCCTCTCCCCTTGGAGGGGAGAGGGCCGGGGTGAGGGGTGCCGGGTTTAGACCCGTATACATTGGCTTTTTCCAGACGGCTCTAGGCGCGGATGAATTCCAGCAGGTCTTGATTGAACTGGTCCTTGCTCGTATCACCCAGGCTGTGTGAGCCGCCGGGATAAATCTTCAACGTAGCATTCTTCACCAACTTGGCGGAGAGCAGGGCAGAGTTGCCGATTGGCACGATTTGATCATCATCCCCATGCACGATAAGCGTAGGGACATCGAATTTCTTCAAGTCCTCCGTGAAATCCGTTTCTGAGAACGCCTTGATGCAATCATACGCATTCTTGTGACCGGACATCATACCTTGCATCCACCAGGACTGGATCAACCCTTGCGAAACCTTGGCTCCGGGCCGGTTGAAATTGAAGAACGGTCCGCTCGCCACATCCAGAAAGAACTGCGCCCGATCTTTCAGATAAGCCGCGCGGAAACCATCGAACACTTCCAGCGGCAATCCGCCCGGATACGCCTCTGTCTTCAACATGATCGGCGGCACCGCCCCCATCAGCACCGCCTTCGCCACGCGCTTCGTGCCATGACGCCCGATGTAGCGCGCCACTTCACCGCCGCCCGTCGAGTGGCCCACCATCACGGCACCTTTCACATCCAGCTTCTCGAACAGTTCCGCCACATCATCCGCATACTGGTCCATGTGATTGCCGTCCCACGGCTGGCTGGATCGCCCATGCCCCCGCCGGTCATGCCCGATGCAGCGGTAACCGTGTGAGGCGAGGAAAAACATCTGCGCCTCCCACGCATCCGAGGAGAGCGGCCAACCATGACTGAACGTGACGATCTTACCATCCTTCGGCCCCCAATCCTTGTAATAGATCTCCGTGCCGTCTTTGGTGGTGATGTAGCTCATATGCGGTTAGGTTAAAGATTAACGAAATGTTCACGTTGGCTGAATTGAACCCACCCGTCCCCAAAGCATTACCCGCTCCTTTTAGCCTTAGCCTGGTAATTGTTGCAACAGTCATCCCTGCTTTACTGGATGAAAAAAACGAATCATCAGGACACGAATAACGCCTCCTGATAATACAGCATCCGGTTGACGCATTGTCCTGCCGACGGGAGCCTTATGCACTTTCTGGCAGTTTTTCCGCTGCTCTGCCTATGGCATCGATCTCTGTGCAGCTATTTCTCCCAATCATCCGTCCGGAATGGCGTCGCCGGAATGCCTGCACCATTGTAGAGACTGAACACCGGGTTTGCCGCCCACGCATACCGCACCGCCACCGGTTTCTTGATGTCCGGATGCGACAGCACCACTTTGTCACCCTCGATCTTCGCCTGCGCCTGCTTCCACACCTTGTCTTCACCGGCGATCGCAAAGCCTTTCAGCTCGCCGCCTTCCGCTTTCAATCCGCCGTCCGTGTGTTTGAAGGAGATCACGATCTCGTTGCCCTTCACCTTGTCGCCAGAGGGCAGGGGACCGGATGACGCCACGCCCTTCTGCTTATACACATCGGCGAGCGCCCACATCGCGAGGCGTTTGCCGACGTCCTGCTTGTTTTTCGGATGGATATCCTTTTCTTCACCGAGTCCCAACGTGATGGCCATGCCCGTCTTCGGAATCTTCAGAGATTTCAACATCTCCTCACGCACCGTCACCCAACCGCTCGGCTCCACCACATCTTTTTGCGGCGAGCGAAAGTCAGGCAATTGCACCCAGGCGAATGGGAAATCCGAACCAAACCTCGTGCGCCAATCTTTGATCAAAGTCTCCAGTTGCAGACCGTAAATGTTTGCAAAGCTCTTGTTGGAATTGTTCTCGCCCTGATACCAGATGCCACCGCGGAACGCGTAAGGCACCAGTGGAGCCACCATGCCGTTGTAAAGATTCGCCGGATAATTCTGGTTCAAGCGCGGATCGGTCGGCTTCTGCGGTGCGCGTGGAGCCGCCTTGCCGGCCGCCTTGGCCTTCTTCGCGTTTTCACGATGTGCCGCCACCTGCTTGTTGTACTGCTCCATCGCCGCCTTCTCATCATAAGGCGTCGCCGTCTGCTTCACCCAAGATTCAGCGATGACCGGATATTCCTTCAGCTTCGATTGCGCCTCCATGCTCGTCCAAGCCTCAATGGAAGTGCCGCCCCAAGACGTATTGATGAGGCCCACCGGCACCTTCATCTGCTGATGGATCTCTCGCCCGAAGAAATATGCGGCCGCGGAGAAGAAGCCGACATTCTCCGGCGTGGTCAGTTCCCAACGTCCCTTGCAATCTTCCTGCGGTTCCGCTTTCGCCGCCTTTTCCACGGTGAACATGCGCAACTGCGAGAACTGCGCCGCTTTCTTTTCAGCATCGAAGTCTTTGCTGCGAGCCACGGTCATCCCCATGTTCGATTGCCCGGAGCAGATCCAGACTTCGCCCACCAGCACATCGTTCACCGAGAGCTTGTTCTTGCCCTTCACCACCAGCGTCAGACCTTCAGCAGCTTTGAGCTTCGGCAGCTTCACCAGCCATTTACCCTTCGCATCGGCAGTCGTCGTCTTGATCTGCCCGCCCAACTCCACCGTCACCTGCTCCCCCGCATCCGCCCACCCCCAGATCGGTATCAACACATCCTGCTGCACGACCATGTGTTCACTGATGATGGCAGGCAGACGGACATCCGCACTGGCAAATTGAAGTGCCCCCGCTAACAACGACAACGTGATGAGTGTTCTTTTCATGCTAATTTGAGTTTCGAAGTTTCTCTGGAGCTTGGAGCTTTGGATTTGGGATTTACCCCTTTCCTCTCTCGATGTTCGGAGTTCGATATTGGATGTTCGATGTTTCCCAAATCATTGGCCTGCCGTTGCAACCGGTTCCTTCGTCATTAGGGCTTGGTCATTCGTCATTTCCCAGCCGGACCATATCCCTTCTTCGGCGTCCCATCCTCATTCAACTTCCCACAAGCCCACAGCAACCCACGCGTCACCAGATCCAAGTAAGCCGGGTCTTCCATCGTCTTGTTCTCATGCCCGAGCGTGGTGCTGAACACCTTCCCCTTGCCGTATGTATTCACCCAAATGACGACATGATCCTTCTTCGACTGCTCGCTATAAGCCATCGCGAGCGGCACCGTGTTCGGCCAGACCTTCACGTTCTCATACAGTTCATCAGCCGAGGGATTCTTCCAATCCGCAGGGAAACCCTTCATCACCGGATGCTCCGCCTTCACCGTCTTCACGGCGAACTCGCGCTTCTTGTCATGCTTCATGGAGGTGATGCCCACCGCTTCCTTCCAGGCATCCGTCTGCGCATTGCGATAACTGTGCGAGGAGCAGTGCAGGAACACGGCGGGAGTGCCCGCCTTATGCGGTGCCGCGATGCCCTCCACAAATGCCACATTCGTCACAAAGCCAAAGCACTCATTGTGCAGGATGAGATCATACCCCTTCGCCCAATTGGCATTCGTGTAAACGCTGATCATGTGCTCCCGCGCCTTCGGGTCGCTCGGACCAGGCCCCTCATGCACGATGTCGAACTTCACATTCGCCCGCTTGGCGATGCCTTCGCTCAGGATCTTCTTCTGGTTCTCATAATCATGGCAGCACCCGCCCGTGATCATCAGCACCTTCAAAGGCTCCGCCGCCAGCGCCGCCGAAGCAGAAGCAAACAACGCCACAGTGAGCAACAACGACCGCAAAAAAGACGTCTTCATGGATTGATGCAAGCCAGTGTGAAGCCGAAGCCCCCTCCTGAAAAGCTCGTTTTTCACCCCCTCTTTCGTAGGGGCGCATGTTGACACTGCCCCCGATTAGGTAGTGAACCAGAGTTGATCCCAGTGGTGATTATGGCGTGCCTCGGAGAGTGCGGCCAGATGGCGCATGCCTTTGGGCGTCCAGAACTGGCCGGGCCGTTTGAAGCGGCACTGACGCTGGCGGCAGGCCGACTCAACGGTGCCCGAGCCGATGGGCCAGCCGCGTTGGTGGAGGGTCCGGTAGTTCATCCGGTGGGCATGCGTGGCCAGATAGTTCTGTTCGCGTTGGACCACTTCTCCGACCGGACCTTTGGGCACCTTTAAGGCGGCGATCTCGGCCAGCACCTTGCGCTCCCCACCGTGCCGCAGCTTATGGCGACGTGGTTCCACCCACTGAGCCGCGACCACTTCGTCATCCTTGTTTAGCGCCCGGCCCAAAGCCCAGAGATGCTGGCTGGCGTGATAGAAGTCCAGCACCTCGGTCGCGCCCGGCCAGCGGTCTTGCGCCACGTTCCAGATCCACGGGGCACCATCGGCCACCGTCAAGCGCGCCTGGGCCCGTCCCAGTCCTTCGCGCTGGGCCGCCCAGTGCAGCCGCCGGGCAAACTCCTGCGGCTCGCCTTGCCAGCCCACCACCACCTTGTCGGCGAGCACGCCCCGTCCGCCCGCCGTGCGGCCAGCCTGTTCCTGCCGGTAATACACGCCGGTCTTCCATTCGTGCCACTCCACCCGGTTTTGCTGGGTTTTACGCTGACCCCAGCCGGGCCCGCGCTGGCGCACCTGCCAGCCGTCGAGCATCAGCACCCCCAGTTTCGTCGCCGCCCGTTCGGGCTGGCGCTCCACCGGTGCCGCTGCCAGTTGCCGTTGCGTGTGGGCTTCGGCCCGCGTCCCCAACCGCTGGGTCAGGGCGTGCAAAGCCGCGTCACTCACCGGGCTGCCCCACTTGGCTGCCACCGCCGCCGCTTCTTCATAGGAGGAGGTAGCCGTAAGCGTGAAGGCCAGCTTGTCCTCCAAGGCCAGACTCAGCTGTTGATGCCGGGTCAGGCCCCAGAGTTCCCGCACCGGACAGCCCCAGTGCCCGTCCGTCGCCGCCTGCCCGTAGAGCACTTGCAGCTCAACCACGCCCACCACGGTCCGCAGCTGCATCCGCCGCTGGCGACGATGCACCAGCGGCTGGCCGCTGTGGGGGAAAAACGCCGCCCTGACGGTCGGCTTCCTCTTGCAATCTTTTTTGGAGTCGTTGGCGCGTCCATTCGCGGCCTTCGGCTTCCACTTCCTGCTCGATCTCCCGTAAGGTCAAAGGCCGCTTGGGTTCTGGCTTCATCCGTGTTCCTTTGGTTCGTGGTTGCCCCTTTGCACCCAGGATCGGAACCGTTACCAACTCATTATGGGGGCAGTGTCAAGATGCGCCCAGCGCCACCGCCTGTCCAGCCTCCTCTTGGCTTGGAGCGCTGGTCTCCGACCCGCAGCAACTTCCAACAACACGAAATATCTGATACGCAAAAATCCATCGAAGCCCCTCTCCCGCCCGATTTTAGATTTCTCCGAACCATCTCCAATTCCTCCTGTTCATTACCTGCCATAACCATACCTCGAAACCTACCATCAGAAAAATACTACTTTTTATGGTCGCTATAAAAATTTTCTATAGTGCCAAAACCACCCCATCATCAGCTCTATCTCAAACTCATTTTTCCACCTGTGTGAATCTGTGGTTAACTCTTCACGTATTTCTCCACCCGGCAGTCAAACCCGCCAAAGTCCACCACCTGCCGCGTCCTTAGCTTCAATAACCGGGGCGGATTCTCCATCGGTATCGGATTTGCAAACACCAGTCTCCCGCCCGGTTTCAACACCATTGCCGCCACATCGATGAGGTCATAGATTAACCCCCGCAGATTCGGGATCGGCACCCGTTTGCCCAATGGCGGATTGCTGATGATCAGGCTCACGCTCTCTGGTCCTAACTCCTGCTTCGCGAAATCCCGAAAATCCACACACGCCACTTTCGCCTGCTTCAGTTTCAGATTCGCTGCCGCGATATTCTTCTCCGTGATGTCCACCGCTTCTGCACTCAGATCAGAACCGTAAACCGTATCCACACCACCCAGCAAAGAACGCTCGATCAATTCAATTCCTGAACCGCAAAACGGATCCCAAACCACTTCATGCTCCTCACGCCCTGCCATTCTCGCCAGGCACGCTGCCAATGGCGGATGAGATGCCGCAGGCACATCCTGCTGCCGATAAGTAAAACGCGGATCACTCGCGGACTTCGGGCTCAACTCCACCAGGCGCCTCCTTCCCTGCGGATATACCGAGATCGTCCACGGCGCTTCCTGCGGATCATTGATCACACCAGGATTAAGCGCATACGCCCGATTGGCAACGGTCTGCACTGCACCTCGCTGATGCCCTTTCCCCACGAAATCCAGACGGTAACGCAAAGAACCCGTTGTGAACGCCGTCAGGATGCGCTGCGCGTATGTTGATCCGATGATCTGCGCCAACGCTTCCCATGAATCCTCCTGCTCGTTCTTTTCCTCTGAACCCAGCACGAAACCAACTGATCCAAAACACCGCAGTGCATAGATGTCTGCCAACGTGAACGGAGCGACAGGCATCAGGGCCACTAACCCCGACCGCACATCGGTCATCCGGAATTTCGCATTCCGCTTCAGCTTCTCCTCCACCTCAGCCCGCATGAACTGCTCCAGACCACGCCGTCCACGCAGATGGATCAGCAAGCCCTGATACGCCGTCAGCTTCTGATCAAGCTGGATGTGAGTCGGACTCTGATTCCGCGCCACATTCGCCTGCACTTTGAGAGCCGCATGTCCTAGCGAATCATCGCCTTGCTGCCTGATCGCCTGCAGCGTCGCCTCACCACCGATTTTCCCCAGCGCACGGCCAAGGAACTTTTTCTCCCTCTCACCTGACGCCCTATCCAGCACCTTCAACAGCTCCGCCTCTTCCCCTTCACCCGCCCCCAGCTTGGGCAAGGCCGCCATCGCGTAACGCCGGATCTTCTCCGCCGGATCATTCAGTAATCCCTTCAACCACTCCCGCACTTGCGTCTTCTGACTGATAGAACCGTGCTCTGCAAAAACCACTCCCACGGCCCGTATCAATGACACCCGGGCCGACCGCTCCGCCGGCGTCGCCTTGTCAAAGCGCGGCACCTCCACATTCCAAAGCTCCACACACGAAAAGGCACGCAGCTGCTTGTACAACTCTTTGCTCAAATCTTTCCCATCACTCTTCATACTTATATGGTCTCACTACCGCGCACTGACTTTGAACACCTCCCCCACTTGAATTAAAGACCAATCATCACATTCTGCATCGTAACAATTCTCGTCCTTGCCCTTCCATCCATAGCAGCCGACGTAAAAAGACTCTGACCTTCCCCTTTCGATGTCCCATGTTTCTCGTCTACCAATAAAAAAGGGCGTTCCCATTACAGGAACGCCCTTGAACACACACACGAAGATTATTGCGGCAACTGCCGTATGCGATAGAACCGCAGCAACGAATCCGTATACGGCGTCGGATCCTTGAACGTCGCCGTGGTCCCGGTCACTACGATGCTCGTTAGAGGCGTCCAGTTTGTCAGATCGGTGGAAACCTCCACCTGATACTTCTCACCCTGCACCGCCGTCCAGGAGAACTCTGGCGTTGTATCACCCGCATTGAACACCGGTGTTTCCACCTTGATGCCTTCAGTGCTCACCAACAGTGCACCACCAGCCACTTGCAACGGCACAGTGCCGGAGATGCTGTAGGTGATGTTGGTGCTCTCGCGGTTCACCACTGTGGCGAACCATTCACCAGAAAGGTCGGCTCCTTCGATGACCACCTGCTCACGATTCGTCCCGACCAGCGTGCTGCTATGATCGAACACCGTTGCCGTCGGATGCGCTCCCTTGCGTATCAGCAAGTCACCGTCACCCGTCAGATTGAACGCCTCGAACAACAGCTTGCCAGGAGCACCCGTCACATTCAGATGATAGATGTCCGCAACGATTCCGTTGGTGTAACGGGACAGATTCGTCACCGCCACACCCGATGTCAGGTCCACCACGTTTGTCACCACTTCCACCACCGTGATGTTGATCGATTTAACGACACTTTGCGGCGGCACGCCATTATCCGTGATCTTGACCGCCACCACGTTGTTGTTCGGCGAAGCTTCCGAGGTGATCCACTCAAAGGCACCCGTGCTTGCATTGATGGTCGCGCCGACTGGAGCCCCGGCTTCAAGGCTGTAAGTCAGCGTCTGCGCTGGCAGATCGGCATCTGTGGCCGTGAAGACCAATCGCACCGGCAGGCCCTCCACCACCGTCACATTCGGAACTGTTCCCGCCACCGGTGCCACATTTACTTCCTTCACCGTGATCGTGAAGCTGCGCGTGGTCGCTGCCGTACCATCGCTCACTTCCACCGTCACCACATAGCTGTCCGGGCCTTGCGCCTCTGTCGGCGTCCACGTGATGGCACCGCTTGAGGAATTGATCACCAGCCCAGTCGGGACCGTTCCCGTGAACTTGTAAGCCAGCGTCTGCGCCGGAGTATCACTATCCGTCGCCACTACTTGCACACTCAGTGCTGTCAACTCGTTCACTTCCACATCTGCGATCACATTCACGTTCGGAGCAGAGTTCCCTTCCGTCACCGTGACAGAGAGTGTGCGGTTCGCCAAACGGGCCGGACTGCCATTATCAGTCACCAGCACGGTCACGCTGTAGGTGTTCGGCCCTTGTGCTTCGGTCGGGGTCCACGAGATCTGTCCTGTGCTGGAAACCGTCATTCCAGAAGGAGCCGAAACGAGCGAATAACTCAACGTCTGCGCCGGCAGATCGGCATCCGCCGCTTCCAATTGGTACGACCACGCCTGCATCTCAGGTATGCTCTGTGTCGGTATGGCCGCCAATGTCGGCGCAAGATTCGCCTCGTTCACTACGAAGTTGATGACTTTCTGCGTCTTCAAGGACGGACTGCCATTGTCCTCCGCTTCCACCGTCACACTGTAATTTCCTGGACCTTGCGTTTCATCAGGTGTCCATGAAATCCGGCCGGTGGCGGTATCCAAAGTCATGCCAGCCGGAACACTGCTGGTGAAACGATATGTCAGCGTCTGCGCCGGCAGGTCAGGATCAGAAGCGATGTTTTCCAGGAAGAACGCCACCTGCTCATTGATGGTCTGCGTGCCCAAGTTCGAAAACACCGGGGCGCTGTTCACCTCAGCCACCGCCACCTGATAAATGCGCGAGGCGGATAACGGAGGCGTCTGGTTGTCCACGGCGGAGACCACGAAACTATATGTCACCCCGCCCTGTGATTCAGAAGGAGTCCACGTGATCTCTCCGGTGGTGGAATTGATCGTCATGCCTGCGGGCGCGCTGCTCAGGGAATAGGTCAGCGCGTTCATGGGCAAGTCGGCATCCGTAGCCGTGATCGTCGCCATGAAAAGACTGCCTTCACTGGCTGAGAACGTAGCCGCTGGCAGGACTGGCGCACTGTTCACTTCCGTGACATTCACCACAAAGCTGACTGTCGTGCCCTTTGACGGTGCCCCATCATCTTGCACCAGCACGGAGACGTTGTAGCTGCCCGGACCAAAGGCTTCACCAGGAGTCCACAGGACAAGGCCGGAAACCGGATCAATCGTCATGCCTTCAGGCACGGCGTTGGCAAAGCTATAGCTCAACGTGTTCACCGGCACATCCGTGTCACTTGCGAACACCTGCACCTGCAAGGTCTCATCCTCGCCCATCGTCACATCTGCGATCGCTTCCACGACTGGCGCACGGTTCGGCGGCATGATGCGCACATCATAGGTGGTCCCCGTTCCACTCAACGATTTCACACGGGCATACCAGAAACCCGAAACATCCGGCATCGTCGTAGTAGGAGTGATGGCGATCACACCGTAATCCGTTCCCGTGATGGTGGTGGAGATGTCGAAATTACTGTCCGTGGCCGGACTGCCGCGGTTCAACAACACCTCCACATCACCCGTCAAGTTCGATAACTCGAACGAGGCCGCATTATCCGCTGCAGTGATGAAGAAGCTGTATGACCGGTAAATGCTCGGCACATCCGAGAAGCTGCCTGCTTTGGTGCTGCCTGCCGCCAGGAATGTCGTGGCCGTGCTGTCAAAAGTCACATTCAGCGTGTAGCTGTTGATGTTACCTGTCGGATTGGGATTGACCACCGCCAGGAAATAACGCTGCCCAGGCACAAGCGGCGGCGCTGACACACTATCCAACACCACTGAAGCTGATGGGGTCGCCGGAGTCGTCATCAACAGGCTGGTAGTTGGGCTTCCTATCACCGGCGGGCCCGTTTGATCGTAATACAACTCCAGTCCCAATCCACCACCTGTATCGTCGGTCAGCGTATGCGTGGCCGTAGCCGCAGTCATCGGGGCGTTGATCACAAAATACTGTGTCTGGCCACCATCGACTCTTCCCACATAATCCACGGCATTATCCAGCCGGAACGTGGTCGTGTTCGTGTCTGCCAGGAATATCTGCAATTCCCAATCCACGATCCGCGGCACGAAATCGGTCGCCGTGCCGTTCGTGCGCGTATCGATCACCTCCAGGCGCCATACCCCGTTGGCAACATCACCGATGAAGTTGTCCAGCGATTCCTCAGGCAGGTAATCATCCTTCACATGGTAGCGGACAATGATGGTATCTTCATCGCCTGCGGTCACACGGGTGGTAAGTCCCACTACATAGATGTCCGAGCCTTCCATGGTCACATCCCGGAAACTGTCCGCCTCATTCGCCGTACCATTGAATTGCGTGACCCCGGCATATCCTGAAGGGCGCGTGACCAAGGCACCGTCACTCAGACGCACTTCCAACACCACGCCATCCGTCGGGCTGGCACTGGATGCCCGGGTAGAACCAACGGCATACAGCCGGTCGCCCGCACCCGTCAATCCGTAGAGGATATCCTCATCCCCCAGATCATACGTGATGTCACCAGCCGTGGACCAGATCACATTCAAGTTGTAATCATATTTCACGATCAGGAAGTTCGCAGCGGAACCGCTCACCGCGTCTTGCACACCCACGGCATACAAATAATCGTCATAAGCGATCAAGTTGTTGAACTGGCCTACCACTGGCAGCGCCTGTCGGCCAAGCTCCACCAGTCCAGTCGTGAACTTGATGATCACTGGCCGCATCGTGCCGTCGTCATCGCTGAATCCGGCGACAAAGACGGATTGAGCTCCCGCGAGAACATTCGTTAGCACGGCCACGCCGCGTCCGGCGGAAACAGTCGTAGCGCCGGTGTCATCCTCAAAAGGACTAGCACTGTCGATCACCCCTGCACTATCCAGTTTAACCAGCTTCAAACGGGCTGGGCTGTTGACGCCCTGCGCATTACCAGCCGCATATACGTATTCCGTGACCGTCATGGGGCCGGTGCGCTCCATATTAACCGTCACGCTGTGCATCTCTTCCAGACCTTCCACACCCATCAATCCCGGAATGGACGTAGCCCAGGTAGATCCCATGGGCGTGGAGTTGTCCAATCCCACAGGAGGGAAGCGGACCACCACACCCTTGGTCTCAGTGCCGCCGGTATTGTCTGTGGCGCCGGAGAAAGAATCGCCCACCACATATACCGAGCCATTCGTCGAGTAAACCAGATCCCGGAAATGGGTACCACCCGCGTTGTCCGGCCAGTTCACTGACTCAAATGGCGTCTGTCCCGTCTGCATCGGCAGGCCGAAGCGGGCGTAGATGCCGTTGTTGGCATTACCCTCTGTGATGCCGGCCACATAGAGATTGGTTCCGGCGTAAACCACGCTGTTCAACACCTGGTCGGCAGTCTGTGCCGTCGGTGGATTCACCGGCATTCCACCCGTATCAAACAGTTCAATGATGTAATCCCAGCCTGTCCCCGGAGTGCTGATCTGCTCATTGATGATGATGTTCAACAGCTGATCCGTGGTCGTGTAGGCGTATTGCGGCGTCACCAGCCAGAAATACAGCGGGAAATTGCCCGGTGGCAAACTGGTGATATCTATCGGAGTACCGCCCGCAGTTGTGGCGAGTTGGAAGGATGTATTGCCAACGGTGTTGACCATGAAGTAACGCACGCGGGCGGACACGCCTCCCGGTCCACCACCGAACAAGGATACTTCCGCTCCATCAACGATCCGCGGATCAGCCGCGCCATCTGTTATGGTGTCAGTCGAGATATCGACTTCTGTCGGAGCAATCGTCAAAGCAGGATCATTGTTCACACTGTTCAGAAGGTAATTCGGATTCGGATTGCCTGTGGGCACCGGATTACCCGTCGAGTCGTAAAGACTGAGACTGTCGTTCGCCGAATAGAACATGTAACGGAACCGGATGAAACCATCCGTTTGTCCGGTGTCGATCAGGCGTCCCGATGAAGTGTAGGTGTTGCCATGCACCACCGTGATCGTCTGGCTGCCGACGTCTTCCAGTTCGTTCTCCATCACCAGTGATGGTGTCACGAACGGCACAAAATTCACATCCACCAGCGGGTTCACGAATTTGAGCATCTGCTTCGCCACGCTCGTATCCTCGCTGAAGTGCGTGTAGATGATCTGGTTCTCATTTGTGCCAAAGCCATAGCCGGCAGTGTTCACCACGCCACCACGGGCCTCCGCCAGCAACACGGAACGATCCTCCGACGTCAGTCGCAAAGTCAGATCTGACGGACGCGGATGTGCGATGCGCACACCGACACGGACACCGGCCACCTCACCGGCCGCCGACACGTTGATCTCCGATTGGTTGGTAGCCGTTTGCGCGTCGTCACTGATCATCACCACGCTCCGCTGCGGCGTCGTGCGTTGCGCTGCGGCAGCCAAGTCGTAGGTGAAATCAATCCGGAGCGTGTATGTCACGAACACAGCATCCTGATTTTGGATCTGGATGTAATACTGGCCGGCGGTCAAGGGCGGTATGTCCGCCGTGCTGATCGCAAATGGCACGATCAATGGCATGGAAGCTGAAACCCCGTAGTCATAGAGACCTGCCGTGCCGTTCGGCAGACCGTTCTTCCGGACGTATAGCCCCGTCGTCGCAGGTGCGGGTGTGGGCACCAGTGAGAACTCTGCTTTCACCACACCTGGCGGAATGTTGATGCCGGTGTAATAAGACCTTCCCGGCGGCAGACCGAACGTGATCTCTGTTCCACCCACAGTGATATCCGTGTCCTGCTCTTCCTCAATGTGCAAAGTGAACCGCTGGATATTGCCCACGAACTGCGGGGCATTGTCGATCATCGTGAACATCCATACACCGGAAGCATCCGTTCCGATGAAATTGTTCAGCGAACCCGGTCCATCAGAAGCGATCCCGCCGACGACATCCCCCTCGTCACTGTCATCATAAACCAACGTCAGATTGCCGCCCTGGTTGGTTGAAGAATAGAAAGTGTGATTGTTCAACGTCACCAGGACATTGTTGTGCTCCAATGTACCCACCAGATCGCCGTAGAGGTCGTGATACATGGTGTTCGTGGCGATGACGCGATGGATGTTGAAAGTGTCCGGCACGATGCCGAACAACTGCACACCCTCCGGTTTCTCAGGATTGCCGTCTGGAATCTCCGCCGGCACCGGGAAAAATTCGATATCATACGTGCCGTCGCCATTATCAGTGTACGGAGGATCTTCGGTGGCCAGAGCCAAGAAGCCGAATTCCGCCGCCTTCTGGTCCTCCGCCTTGATGCCAATGTAATACACCTGTCCCGGTGGAGCATTTTCAATGAGAACAAACTCCGTCCCGCCACGGCGGGTAGACACAGCACCGCCAGATGTCGGCGATGTATAGATGCTGTTGTTGAAACAATCGTTTACCACCGTTGAGTTTAAGTTCGTGAGATCCGATGAGGTGGAGACATAAAGATCGATGTCCGCTCCGGGATCGCGATAGGTGTTCACACGCGGATCTCCCGCGAGGTTCGGTGAAAGGAAGGAAACGAACGAGACGTATGGGAAAGTCGTGTTATTGGTGAACACGTAGAAATTCCATTGCACATTCATGCCGTTCGTGGTCGTGATGAGCGGCGGATTCGCCCCCACGCGTTGCCCCATGAAAGGCACATTATTCGTGCTGCTTGTGAAAAACTGTACCGCCGGATTGTTGTTTTGAGACAAGGTCGGGCTTTGATCCAGTTGCAGCGCACCATTCAGCAGTGTATTGCCCGTGGAGACCACCAGCGCATAGTCCTGCACCACGCCATCGGGATGATCTGTCACCGCATTGACATTGACCCGGCGTGCGGTCACATAGATCGCATAATCCGCCGAAAGATCACCCGGCAGGTAAACATTTTCCACATTGTTCACGAAGTCCGCCTGTCCATTGGTCGTGCTGTAATTGCCCAAGGAATAAATATTGCCGGAGGGGAAATCGTTTCCGTAAAAGACCTCCTGGGTCACCTTGTTGCTCACCACCAGATCCAGGTCGTTCACCAGCTTGATGCTGGCGGCGGGATTGCCCGGCGGATCGGTCCAAACCAACGTGACACGCAACGGGAAAGCCCGCGCAGCCGGAGCTACGGTAAGATTCCGTGTGTGGGTCTGCCCGGTCGCCAGCGCATTCGTCGGGCACTGGTCAAAATATTGGATCGGCCACGTGGTCCGCGTGATGTTGGAAGCCATCGTCAGCGGCAAGGCGTTCGGCAGGTTTACCAAACCCCAGCCTTGGTAATTGATCAGGCTGCGCGTCTCAAAGCCGTAGGTTTGTGAGAGCGTGCGGGCGCTGTTGATGAGCATTGCCTTGTAAAGCGCCGGGCTGTTGTTCGTCTCCCCCAGTTCTCGCTCGAAGAATTCCTGCATCAAGGCCAGAATGCCGGAGACCACGGGAGCCGCCATGCTCGTGCCGACCTCAAAACGATAATTGGGCGCCAGCGGGCCATTCAAATTATTGCTGAGCACCTGGAAGTAATTGCCCAGATTGTTCGTCACCCGGATGGTCTCACGGATGTTCACCGCCACAGCAGTCGCCCCAACATTTTCCAAGTCATAATACCAGATGCCGGTGGTTGCCGGGGTGATGTTCACCGTCTGCGGAGTCTGGCCCAGCAGATTGAGCGGATTGGAAGAAGGCTGCACATCCGTCTGGCTGGCGTAGATGTCGATATTAGGGACGGCCAAAGTGCCGCCGACCGTGTCCAGCACCTCGATCGTGAAGCTCGTGGTACCATTCGGCAGGAACAGACCGAACGAGTTTATGGCACCCGGCTGCAACACCACGTTGGTGAATGTATTATCCAGGATTACCGTCGGGTTATAGTAAGCCGCCTCATCCCATGTCGGCGAGCGTCCAGAGATTATCATGGAGCCGGGCGCCAGCAGGTCGGGCTTGGCCCGGCCATACTGGCCCTCGCGTCCGATGCCGGTATTACCGCGTCCGGAATAGGATGCCACTTCATTGCTGCTGTCCGTAGTACCTTCCCACCATGCGATGATATTCGTGACGCTGAGATTGGTGTCGATGATGGTGACCTCGTTGGTGATGAAGCGGAGAGACTCCGATGCGCCCACGGCGATGACATTCTTGGCGGCCGCCAGACTGCTAACACTGTTGGCCAGACCGCCCAAACCGTTGTCGCCACCGAACCCGTCATTTCCTGCAGCGAACACGTAGAGCACCGGCTGTGATCCCGACATGGCAGGGATCGCATCGCGCGTTGCCGCGTCAAAGATGGCGGAACTGGAATCATACTCGAATGACTCTTCATATCCCCAACTGTTATTGGCGATGAGCGTGTTGGTGCTGCGGTTGGACATCCACGTGGTACGAGGCGAGAGCCAGTTCGTCCGGGCGGCATATTCGCTCAACTGAAAGTCAGACAGGTTGCGGTAGTCTTGGGAAAGCAACATCGCTTGCGGCGCCATACCCCGGAAATCATTGCTAAAAGAGCCCATGAAGGGATAAGTCAGGCCAGTCGGAGCACCGGCTCCATCACCCGCGAGGATCGAGGCCACATGCGTGCCATGGCCGCGCAGATCGTTGGACAGCGTATTGAATCCCGGGAAAACGCGGCCATACAGGCCCACGAAATTCGTCTCCACGCCGGAATCATTGATGCTCACCAAAATGTTTGTGCCTGTCAGACCGCGATAGCCGTTGGCGGTGACACTGTTGCTCGCCACACCGGTGCGTTCCCGGGTCAGGTCATTCATCGGTACGCGGCGCATCTGCCGCTCGATCGTCTGCACTTGGGGCAAGGACGCGAGTGCTGCCAGTGAATCCTTCTGCGGTTGCACGACCAGTTGGGGACCGAAGGGAGAGCGGTCCTCACTCAATACCGTGCCGCCCAGTTTCTCTACTTCCTGGCGGGCGATTTGCAGATCGCCGGGGAAGAACGTCAGGCGCAATTTGGAAGCCATGGGGACCGGCGCCTTTTTCACGGCTGATTCCAGCAGTGTCTCCTGGATCTTGTAGTAAGGCTCGTAGGGCAGCACAGCCCGCGTCCAGCTCATGCTCGCGAGTTTCTTGGCTCCGTCTGCATTCACCTGCACGAGGTAGGCATTGTTCGGGATGTAGGCGACGATCTCCGCCCCCACCGACTCAAGCTGGCGACGGAACGATTCATTGATGACGCCACGGCTTTGCACAATGTAACTGCCCGGATCGGTTTTGGCCTTCAGATGCTCAGGGATGTCCAGACGGGCTTTCAAGCCGGTATCGATGAAGGCATTTCCGAGCAAAATGGCGCGGTCATTGCGGACCAGTTGGTCCATCGTGGCCTGCGTGTTGCGCAGACGGTAGGGAAATTCGGGATCCGACGGGACGACCGGTTCGTTGGTCCCCAGCAGACGCAGGCTGCTGGCAGGTGCGGCGGTCAGCAAAGGCCCCATCGCCACCGGTGCCGTGACTGCCGTTTGCGAAGTAACTGGTGGAACTGGCCCCTGCACATTTGTCGCGGTCCGCCACTGCCACCAGACCGCTGCCGTCAAGGCCAGCAACACGAGGCCGGTCGCCCACCGTGCTGGAGTTAGTTTACGCATATTCGTCAAAAAAAATTTCTGTCAACTCTCACACTGTCCACTGCCCTACTACTCTGCCGGGATGACGGTGAAGTTTTCCACCACCGCACGCGGATTGCGCGGACCACCCTCGATCCGCAGCACGGTGCGTGTGACGTGCTCGCTCACCACAGTGTAGTTCGTCACCATACCACGATACTGGCCGGAGAGCACTACGGAGTTTGCCGCCGGCTTGAGCGCCTGGCCCCACGAATAGACCACCACGCGGGGCATATCATCCACCTTCAGCAAGGAGAGTATCTGCTGCGGTATCCGTTCGATCGCCACGTCGTGCACACCGTAAAGCATGTTGCTGTCAAATAAGCTCAAGTACGGAGATTTATCATTTGGGGTGTCTCCCACCGACAATTGCGGGACAGAGAGTATGTCGCCCATCCGCACAAAGGCATTGGTCGTGACCAGCCCGCCACCGAGATTGGCCAATCGCGTGGAACGCGTCAGATTGATGCCGTCCACGATCTCGCGGAGCTGGGTGCCCGTCGGGTCCAGCAGCAAGTTTGTGTAAGTCAGCGTCGCCGTGCCGATGTTCGTCAGGTTCGCTGAGCTGTTAAAATCCATGGTGTTCGAAAGCACGAGCACATCCCCCAGAACGGCGGCCCAGGCTCCATAATTCGTCTGGTTCACTGAAAGCAAGCCGGATACCGAGCGGACATCCGTGGCCGTCGTGAAGAAATCGGGCAGGACCCAGTCATTCGTAGGATGGGTGAAACGGTTGTAAGCCCAACGTCTCCAGTCGTAATTCGGGTCTTGGTCCGGGATCGCACCGGCTTTCATGTACACCGTCTGCCAGGGCGTGCCACGATGCACCCGGCCCAGCCAGCCGATATTGGCGAACTTCTGTCCCGGGAAATCCCAGTCGTCCGCCTTGCGGATCTGCGGGTCTTTCACGCGGTACTCGTAAGTGTAATCGATCGGCATCGGCTCATCATACGGCAACACCGAGCTGCGGCCCCGGCCTTGACGCACACCCCATGGGCGATAGCGGTCGTTCACGAAGTTCAGGTTGTTCGTGACCAGTGGTGCGGAGCTGGGACGGATGAGGAACGGCAGCAAGTTAACACCGCCTTGGTCCCCCATGTCTTCCATCGTGTAATGGACGAGCGGGTCATTTGCCTGCCAGTAGTTCGTGAAAACGATCTTGGCCACGGCAGTGAAAGGCGTCTGCATGTTCGTACTGCTGGGCATGCGCACGTAATAAAGCGGGTTGCCATTCGGGTTGGAGTGATACGGTGCCACACCGGTCACCGGCTGGCCCATGAAGCGTTGGAACGTTGCTGTTCCCAGCAGCTTGTCCATCTGCGACTGGCTTTGCAGTCCGTAGTTGTTCCAATCCTGCTGGGAGATCGCGCGCCCTTGTAGCGTGTTCCTGCCCAAGGAGACATAGATCTGGTTGAGCACACCGCGGGTCACATGATTGCTGGTGGTGCCACCGATGCGATTGGTATCGAAGAGTTCATGCAAAAGCCCGGCATCCACCAACCCGGCCTGACCGGGGAAGGCGTCGGCATTGACAAGGTTGGCCATCACATCCTCCACGCCGAACGTGAAACTGTCGTAATTCACGAAATCCACCACCCGGTCGGAATCCCGGTCCATGATCGCCGCGAACATGCGGTTGGACATGCTCAGGCCCCAGCGCGGGACATAGAACTGCTGCCCACGCTCATAAACGACGTTCGTGCCCACCACGTTCGAGATGGTGACGAACTGGCCGGAGGAATTGAAGAATTGCGCGTCCGGCAGGAACACGTAATTCGTGTAGAACGGCAGGAAGAACGCGTTGCTGGTCCAGGCGTTGGCGGCGAAAGAGGCATTCGTCGCCATCGCAAATGAGCGGCTGCGGATGGCCCCGAACTGGTTCGTCAGATGCGCGAACACATCCAGACGCGCGAGGATGTCCAAGTTGCGCGGGTAGGCGTTCGTATAAGGATTCCACATCTCGCCACCGAGCAGATTGGAGATACCCAGCACGAACAACTGGTTCGTCTGGCGTAATGTCACCGGCGTATTCGTGTTCGCCTTCAACACTTCGAGCCGGCGGCTCACCTGGATCGCCGAACGCAGCGCGAACTCGTTGAAATTCGGATATCCCTTCTTCACCCCGATCACCCACGGCACGCCCCAGATGTTGTTCGTGATCACCTGCCCCACATAAGCCATGTTCGTGCTGGCGAATTCCCGCGTGATATACGGATAGTTCACCGGCGCCGTGTTGGTGACCTCCTCATAACGGACGATGGAGACAACGTTGTTATAATTCGTGAAGATCGGCCGGAAGACTGTGGGGAAATAAGGATAGCCGCTGATGTTCCGGTTCGTGGTCGCATCAAAGATGTTCGCCGTCAGTTGCAGCATGCGATGCACCGCCGCCGTGTAACGGTTGGTCGGATAGATCTCGATGTGGTTGGTGTGCGCGTAATCTGTCAGCGAGATGTTAAAATTGGTCCGCAGCAGGCGTTCCGCCGTTTCATTGAAGAAATTGGTCGCTTCCCAGCCGATGAATGCCGTGGGCGAGTTCGGCTGCCGGTTGTCGTAATTCAGATGCACCTTCTCGCCTGGCGGAATGGAGCTGACCGTGCCGAGCTGGGACAGCATGCGCGGGATCGTGTAACGATCATATGTGGATACATTCGTGCCAACCAACAGCAACCGTGTGGTAAAATCGTTAGTCATTGGAGGCGTGGGCGTGACCGCACCTGAGGAATAAGGACGCCCGCGGACAAACAGCTCGTTGAAATCAAAATAGGCGATCGATGTCGGATTCGTATTCGCACCGCCCGGCCACGAATCCGTAGGTACATCGTATTCTAATGTCGGCAACCGCAACCCGATCATCGGCTGCGCATACAGATAGTGGTCGATGAAATCATTGGTGATCGCGTAATCCCCCACGGTGCCGTATGAATAATCAACGGAAGCCAGGTTGTTGAAATTTGGGTTGCGGTAGGAAAGCAGCGCCTTCGCATCGATGAAAGCCAAGCCGCGATTGGCGACGGTATAGTTGGTATAATATTCGTAAAACGGTGCGGCCAGCAGGCTGATATTCGTCGTCCAGACATTCGGTGCCGCCCAGACGTTGGAGTTGATGTTCGCCAGCATCGCCGCCAGGTTCAGCTCATGGCTGCCCACGCCTTGGTTGCGGCGGAAGCTGGAGGAAAAGCTCGTCACCGGCGTGATCTTCTTGGCCTCATTGTGAAGGTAATTCAGATCCAGGCTCTTGCCGTAGGGCACGATCATCCAGGCGATGCGCCCCACGAACTTGTTGCTGCTGGAGTGCAGCCGGCGTTCACCACCGAAATTGGTAGGCATCGAGAACTGGAAAATGCCTTTCCACTGCGGATCGCCCACGTAATAATTTGTCGTTCCTGTCGCTGATCCGAATTCATTCGTCTCGGCCAGCCAGCCGGTGGGCTCGAAGAAGCCGTTGCGGTTGAAATCCAGCCAGAAGCGGTGCTGCCAAGGCTGGGTGGAATCAGCCAGATTAGTCCGCACATAAACCGGAGGACGTGCATCATAGATGAGCTGGCTGATGAAGTTCGTGACATTGGATTCCGGCACCGGATTCGCGGTGTCCAGCCGGTACGGGACGGTGGTCTCGGAGACGATCAGGTCATAGAGATACGGATTCGTGGTGGCGAGCATCCGGGCCACCAGCTCGGTTTGTGCTTCAGCCAGGGCGACACCGGCGAGCGTCTTGGCGTCCATCATGTCCTCGGACACGATCACGTTATCCTTCTCCCGCATGGTGACCGCCAGGAACACCACGGCCGTGAACGTGATCAGCGAAAGCATGATCAACGTGGTGACCAGGGCGACGGCGCTTTGTTGACGACGTTTCATTTAGTTGGCGTTCCGCACCGGGATGCGCGTGCGAAATATATGTACGGCACTGGAGCGGTTGGTTGTTTCCTGCAAAAATGCCCTCTGCACGCTGGGGTTCGGCATACTGCGTGCCTGCAGCAGCACCTTCGGCTCCAGCACTCCCACTTCCAGTTCCAGATAGGCTGGCAGGAAGGTGTTCGTGAACGAATAATTGGACGTATCCACATTGGACCCGTACGAATCGTAAGCCCGCAAAGCGAGATGGATCACCCCATCAGCGACCAGCTGGGCCGCATTCGGATTGTTGTTGGTATAGTAGTTGGCGAACAAATCGCTTGAATTGTGATAGTAATCGTTCGTGGTGTAGGAATAGCGGCGCAACGTTCCCACCCCGAGATTCGTATAGAGCATCTCATCACCATAATTAGTGGAGGTCTGCCCGACATAATACGCGATGCCCGTCCATTGCGATGTCTTGGTAAGGAAGAAAAACTCCTGCACCAGATTTGTGAAAAGATTGCTGCCCACCATCGAGTTCTGGCGGAAGCCGTTGATCTGGTTGCCGCTGCTCAGGACGATCGGGTGGATGTAGAGGTTCGTCCGTCCGTAGATGTTGGCCGCATGCATCTGCTCCAGATCACGCACCATCATTTCCATGAAATTGCGCCCGCCTTCCAGCACATCCTTCTGCGTGGTCGTCTCCAAGAACGCCTTCTGCGTCCGGTCGAACATCGAGTAGAGACCGAAGATGATGATCGTCAGCACGCTTATGGCCACCATGAGCTCCAGCAGCGTCAGAGCGCGCTGGCGGACTTGGCGGCGAATATGGTTGGTGACGGCTAGGTTCATGGCAGTCCGGTGAATTCGTTGGGACGGAAGCGGAAAAACCCGTTGATATCACGCTCCAGTTTTCCGGAGACGATGGATTGGAAGCTCTTACGTCCATTGCCCACCGTGTTGTTAGGATATACAGGCCAGCTCAGGTTCACGCGCAAGTTATAGAGATTCGCCTGAAACGCAGCACTCACATCTGCGCCTGAATTGGTCATGTAATTGGTCGAGAGGATCATCGGAGCGATATCCACGGTGACCAGGTAGCTGAAAGCAAAATCACGTGTGCCCCGGACCGGATCTTCCGTCAGGCGGTCAGCCAGCGGTCCGCTGTTGGCCACGAACTTGGCCTGTACCCAATTGCTGACGTACCCGCTCGGTGTATTCGTATCGATCACGAAACGTGGCGTGCTCAGGATGCCTGCGATGCGATAGGCGAGCACATTGGTCGCGATGGTCGCGTTTAAAAGGTCAGAGCGCTGGTAACGGCCTTCCAGGCCGACCACGGTGGAAGGAGGGATGTTCGTATAAGATTCGATCCATTCCAAGTTTTGCGCCAGAACGTTCACATTAGTCATACCGTTCTTGATGACTTCCAAGATGAACTGGCCGTCCTGGTTGATGATCGTCTGCTCGCGGTTGTCCCGCTGCACCTGCATGCCCGTGGGCAGGATGCCGATCACCGCGACGATCGCGAATGCGATGATAGCCAGGCTCAACGCCACCTCCACCATCGTGAAGGCCAGCGTGCCCTGCCGCAAGCGGAGGCTGCTCTTATGTGATGTCAGCTTCATTGTATCTGGGGCTGCAGGAATTTGCCGCGGCCCGTCAGCCAGTTGATCTCGATCTCGTGCGCGTAGATCGTGACATTTGTATAATTGACACCTTGGTTGATGCCGTTCGTCTCCCATTCACGAAAGACAACCGTCGGTGCATCTGGACGGATGACTGAGGGGAACAGGGGCGAATAAATCAGGCTGTCACCCAAGGCCGGATCGCGCTGGCGCGAGATGCGGGCCTCAGACACCTGCACACGGAAATTCTGCCCGCCCACGAGCTGCCCCATCGAATTGAAGGCAAGGTATGGCAGCCGGAAGGTCGCCGGCGTTTCCGCACTTGGGAAAGGAAAATTCCGGTAGCTGAAAGGGGTGACATACTGGCCGCTGATATAGTTCGTCCTGATCGGCAGAGCCGGGCTCTCGATGAACTGATACGGATGCACCACGACTCCCGGGGGCAGCTCTTTCCATTTGGTGAGATAGCGCGGTGTGTAACTGCCCGGCTGATCCCCAACGGAACGTTCCGAGAAGAGCGCATACCCGCTATATGTCATGCCGGAAAGATTCGTCACCGCCGTCCGGTCCAAGAAATTGGTGGAGTAAGGCAACGCAGCCAGATTGATGTTGAGGATGTCATCCGGCAGGAACACGACATATACAGTGGAGCGCGTGGCCATCGCTTTGGTGCGGGCCAAAGCCAGATCATCCAGCAACTGGCGACCGCCTGCCGAGAGTTTGTCTCCCGCTCCGAAGCGCGAAACGATCGGCGCCGCCAAACCCGCCAGAATACCGATGATCGCGATCACCACCAGCAACTCGATCAAGGTGAAGGCACGCAGATGGCGTCCCCCGGCCGGGTTCTGCACCCCGCCCTTGTCCGATTGTTTGCTGAGAGCGACGTTCATGGGATCTTATTTTATTTCCAGCTCAGGACGTTGTCCGTGTTCACACCTGCATCAGCGGAGATGTTCGGATCGGATTTGGCATCCGGCCCTTTGCTCCAGATCATCACGGGCCCGCGGAACACGAAATCATTATTGCTGGGATTGCCGGATTTGCTGAAGAGACCGTTCTGACCGTTGGGATCGGTGGTGACGCTCGGGTCCTTGAGCGAAACGCCCATGCGGGAGTAGAAGCCGTCCTGGGTCACACCATCATAGTTCGCGTCAATGGTGATGAAAAAGGGATTCTTCCACACATCACGGTATACGTTATCCGTGGGTCCCAAACCGGCCAGACGATCTGCGGACGCGCGTTTGGGATTGATGTATTCCTTCTTCTGCGGGTTGTTCAGGTGATTGGGGTTGTGCATCGTATGCGCCTGCCCCATGAGGATGGGCATGATCGCGGCGTTATTGGTTTGCCGCCCCACGAAATTGTTCACCACCACATCCGAGCCGGTGTACTCTGGCGAGCTGTCCGGCAGTAATAATCCTGAGGTGCCATAGGTGAAGTCCGGCTGGCCCGCACCGCGATTGTCCGCATCCATCGGCCAGATGCTATAGGTGGCCTTGAACGCGATGATGGACTGTTCCAACTGTGAAATCTCGTTCTTGGTCCGTGCGATCTGGGCTCTCTTTTTGGCATTACTCAAGGCCGGGATCAACATGCCCGCCAGAATGGCGATGATGGCGATGACCACCAGCATCTCGATCAGCGTGAAGCCGCGAGTATTTCCCCTCATGCCCGAAAATTTCACTTTTGCTTTCATGTTCAAAATCATTATTGCGGCGCTCTTTCCAAAGTGATCACGTCCTTCTCCCAGTTGCTGGCCCGGTAACGGTTGCCGCCCACTTCAAACTCGATCCACAGATCGAACCGCCCCTGATTGTTCGTCGGATTCGTGGAGACATAACGTACAGGATTGAACAAGGATCCGCTGGCATTCGTGATCATGTTCATCTCCACGTCTTTCACGCGGGCTTTGAGGAGACGGATGTTCGCCCCGTCAATCGTACGGAGGCTCTCCACATCGGTGGAATTGAGGGATTCAAGGAAGGTCTTGGACTTGGGAGACTCGGGGTTGTTCGCATCATGCGTCACGTTGCGCAGGCCATCCTGTTTAAAGTGATTGCGCACTTCATTTTCCAAGATGTTTTCAGACACCGTTTCATAACGGCTCATCGTAGAATTGAAGGTGGAACCCATCAGCTCGTAATAGAGCGGATGCACGGCATTGCGCTTGGGCAGGCTCAGGTCCGGATTGTCCAACGGGTAACTGTTGAACTGGGCGTGATAGGAATTGATAAGCGTGTCCAGATTTTCGATCTGGGCCTTGGCACCGGCTTTGGCACGCTTGACCATCACTCCCTTGACCACAGGAAACGTGATCCCCGCCAGGATACCGATGATGGCGATCACCACCAGCATCTCGATGAGCGTGAACGCTCCCCTGTTTTTCCCGTGTTTTTGGCTCAGCTTCATGTTGCCTGTGTTCAGATCAAAATCGAAATCAACGCTCTCCCAGTTCCTGCTCCATCCGCTCGCTTAACCACTGCTTGATCATGCTCTGGTAGTTCAAGTAGCGGGAACGCGCCAAACGCTTGATGCGCGCCAGCATGCGCGGGTCGATACGCAAGGTGATGGTGACGGACTCCGATGATTCGGAGAACGGCACCACGGACGTTTCCATGAGCCGGAGATCGGCCCGCGTACTGGCCCAAAAATCCGCCTCGGCCTCTTCGCGGTCGAACAGCGGCACATCTTCCCAGTTTGTGATGGCGTGCAGGCTCATGGTATATCGGGTTGGTATCGGCGGTTATTCACTTCGCCAAAACCTGTTCCTGTTTGCGTTGATAAAAGAATTGTTCCTCCGGCACAAATGTGCGGGCCAGTATGACCCGGATCATTTTGCCGTTTGTCCGGTAGACGCTGAAAATGCCGCTACCGCGAGTGGCCTTGCCCAAGTTGAAATAGCGCGATTGGACGGAGAAGCGGGGCGAGTCGGGCATGAGACGTACTGCAAATGGATCCTCAAAGGATTCTTCGATATCTCGCTGAGTCAGTTCTTCGGTGAACTCAAACGACGGATTGTTCCAATCAAATTCCATACACTATGTGGTTCGTATATGAATCGCCCATGCAATGTGATTACAATGTATTTACATCCCGATTGCCAAACTGTCAACTTGCAAAATGCTCAATAACCTTGGGAAACGGGAAACGCCAAAATCCAGCTAGCAATCGCCCTGCCAGATACTTAGACCAGTCTGGGTATGTCTTCTCACGCCCTTACCCGACATGCAACCCCTTAAATTCTGCCTTGTGAAGTGCCTGCGGCTGAGGATGATTCCTCACAACTATTGGCAGTGACCAGTGTTCCATGAATGACTACGAAGCCAGATTCGGTGGCATCGCCCGTTTATACGGGCGTGAAATGCTGTACCGGTTGCGTCAATCTCACGCCTGTGTGGTTGGCGTTGGCGGTGTCGGTTCGTGGGCAGTCGAAGCCTTGGCACGGACGGGTGTAGGCGAGCTTACCCTTATTGACTTGGATGAGGTTTGCATCAGTAACACCAATCGTCAGCTCCCTGCCCTCGCCTCCAAGATCGGCCAACCTAAAGTGGAAGTCCTCAAGGAACGCGTTCTCGCCATCAATCCCGAATGCCGGGTCAATGCCACCTTGAAGTTCTTTACCGCCACAACTGCCGAAGAGCTTCTGGCCATCTCCTACTCCGGCGTCTTGGACGCCATCGACAGTCTCAAGCACAAAGCCCTGCTCATCGCCGAATGTCATAAGCGCAACATACCCATCGTCGTCTCAGGCGGTGCGGGTGGCCGCCGTGATCCCACCGCACTTCGTTATGCCGATCTCAGCGAAGCGACCTATGACCGGCTCCTGCAACAGACTCGGAAACTCCTCCGCCAGAACTATGGTTTTCCCGGCGGTAAAAAACCGATGAAGGTGGATTGCGTATTCTCTCCCGAACAGCCGATGTTCCCGCAAAGCGATGGCTCCGTCTGCGAAGTCCGCGAGGAAGGCACCGATACGAAAATGAACTGCGAAAGCGGCTATGGTGCGGCGACGTTCGTCACCGGAGCTTTCGGCTTCGCCGCCGCAGCGAAGCTGGTGGAAAAGATACTGGCGCAGAAAGCCTGAAGAAATCCCAAATCCAAAACACCAAGCTCCAACTATCAAACACCAACCGGAGACTTCATTTTGATGTTTGAAGTTTCTCTGGCGTTTGGAGCTTGGGATTTAAGATTTTACTTCGGTATCTGGTTCAACGTGTACCAGAATGTATCGTGCCTAAGTTTCTTCCCGTCATCATTCGCCACATCCAGGCAACGCACCATCGTCACGTAACCCGTCTTCCACCCATCCACAGTCAGCTTCACTTTCAGGCGGTCTGCAGAGAGCGCGGCCTTGGTCACCTTGATGCCGGTGGAGCTGTTCTCCTTCCCTTCGTGATCCAATTCCGGCGAACCATACTTCTGATGATAGTGGTAGCCGAACTGGACCATATCATAACTGTCCGCCAGAGCACCGGTATCAGCCGCCACAGGCTCCGTGAAGGTCAGTTCAAATCCATCCTTCAACGCTTTCACATCCTTCACTTCAAACGGTGTCTTGCCCGTGAAGCTCACGCGATCGAGTGAATACTCCTTGGGTGCGACCGCCGCCCAAGCCTTGTTCTTGCACCCACCCACGTACAGCTTGCCATCCGGGCCGAACACGAGCCGGTTCACGCCGGAACCAAAACCTTTCGCGAACGGAAACACCGCCCCCTGCCACTCGCCATTCACCTTCTCCAACGCCACCCGCATCACGATGGCATTCTGAAAATCTCCCACCATCAACTGCCCGGTGAAAGGCCCGAAGCCTTCAGGAATCGTGTCAAAGCCGCTGACCGATTTCGCGAGGCTGTAAGGGAACCACACGGCTGGCGGATCAAATTGTTTCGGGGCATCGAAGTGCGTTTCTTTCGGCGAAGGCTTGGTAGAGGGAAATCCGAAAAACCTGCCTTGCTGCATGTGAGTGAGCTTGCACACGCCCACCCAGTTGCCCTGGTTCTCTGTCATGAAGATATCGCCCTGATACGTGCCGAAGCCATTCGGTGAACGTAGCCCATCGCAAAACGGAGCGAGCGTCTGCCCATCCGGCGTTAACTGCAGGCACCAGCCCATGTTAGGAATTTCATACAGTCCGCGATTGCCATTGCGCATCACGTACAAGTTACCGGTATTATCCTTCGCGGGACCGAAGCTGAAGTCATGATAATTCCCGGTGAAGCCCCAACCTTGGTTCAGACATTCAAAACGGTCTGCCTCGCCATTTCCATCCGTATCGATGAGACGGGTCAGCTCCTGCTTCTGGACGACATAAATGAATCCGTTGATGACCTTCACCCCGCCCGGCTCATTGAGCCCCCGGGCAAAACGGCGATACTTCGCCCCACCGGGAGTGCCTTGCGCCTGTTCAACGATGTAGACATCTCCCAACCACGTGGACACCACGAGATCGCCATTCGGCATAAAGTCCATTCCCGTCACCAACAATTCGATCTCCGGCGGCAGCGGAAACGCTTCCAGCTTGTACGCCGCATCCCCTGCTGGAAGCACGAAACCTTTCGCACTGGGAACGACTTTCACCGCGCTAGACATGAGCGCAGGCTCCTTGCTGTCCGGCAAACTCATGGCAGGCAATTGCAGCTCCGTCTTCGGGATGGCTTCGAGGCGGGCCAGTGCATCCGCCAAATTGTCCGCCACCAAGCTCAAGACTTCGACCGCGATGGATTGACGATGCACAGGGATGCGCACATAGATCCGCGTCTCCTCGCCTGAACCAGGGACCATATCCCTCACGCTGTCGTTCTTGTTTTCACGCCATACATACATCGGATAGGCGCTGGGCTCCGTACGGGTTTCCAATTTCAGATTGGCACTGGAGCGGGCCGTCACCAGAAGCACATTGGTACCGCGGTCAAAGACGAACATCCCGGCTGGCACCCCATTAGTGATGAGCGGATGCTTGCTGACATGCGCGGCAAAAGAGAGGCTGCGTTTGGTCGGGCTTATCTCCAGGCGTCTCTCCACCGTGCCCGGTCCGATCACCGGCCGGTGCATTGGAGTTTCATGCACGCGTATCACCTCTTTTTCACCAGTTATAAGCTCATACATGAGCGTGGTGCCGCCAGCTTTGGTGCTCAACCCGAGGTAACGGGATTTCGGCACCACATCCTCATAGCCCCGGTTCGCCATCAGTTCACGGATCAGCCAGGGAAAAACCGGCGGTTCTTCCCAGAGCGTTTTACCATTATAGTCGCAATAAAACCGGTCCTTCGCACCGTGATAAACCGCGCCCCAAAGGTTCAGTGTCTCCCCTTCCCAAGCCACATGTGTGCGCAGGAGTTCCGTATCGAAAGCCACGTGCATATTCGTGGAGAGTGGCACCACCACACTGCGGACAGCCTTGCTCATCGGCGCATTGCGGAACGGCATATCCGCCGGGTCATGACGCGGCGCGTAGATGTTCTTCGTCTTACCTTTCGATTCCCCCTTCTCATTCTCGGCAGCCAGCAGAAAAAATGAACTGCCCGCCACCAACACAAAAAGGATGGCGCTCACGCAATAACGGCGGAACCGCAAGTGACTCACAACGGTGAACATGTTCCTCATAACAAAGCCGCCGCACGCAAAACTGCCAAGTGAAAAGACATTCAGATCGCCGGTTTGACTATTTGAGGTTTTTGGTTCAACATCGCTTTTATGAGTACCATCAGTCCACTTCGCATGGCCCTTTGGGTTATCGCGATCATGGTTGCTTGTGGGTTGTTCGTTAGTGGTAGCAGCAATGAAGCGAACACGTTGATCGCCATCTCCAGCCTGTTGTTGATCACACGGAGCGAAATGAAAAAGCCTGTCTCCCGCCGCGACGGGCTGACAATCATCGCAATCATTCCGGGAATCTTCCTCTTGCAATTCTTCCTGTTTCAAAACTGGAGCAAAGAACAGATAGAAACCGTCATGACTCATCCGGCATTCGTCTTTCCGATGTGGGGATTGATTGTGGTTCTCTCCCTAAAGAAATGGCGGCGAGATCGCTTGGCTTTGGATTCACCCCAAGCCAGTTAAAGTTTTCACAAGCTTTTCACGTAATCCCACAAAGGCTGCAGGTCATCATCGTCTGTGGCCATCTCCTTCAGCACTTCTTTTCCCAAGACCTTTTCCACCAAGGCCAGCCAGCGTTTGGCCGTATTGATCTCCCCTAGCTGGCACTCGTAGCACGCCAGATTGTAAGGTATGGTGCCTTCTTTTGGAAAACGGCCGACCGCTTTTGAAAGCGCATCCCGCGCTTCCATGGTCTGCTTCATCTCATGTAGTGCGTAGGATTGGTGGATCCAACCGGCGACGCTATCGGGATAACGCGTGACCATCTGGCGTGCGGTTGCAAGCGCCTTGGGCCAGGCTTTCTCTGCTGCATAAAGATCCCACAGGAGGTTTAGCACATCGGGATGTTCGTTCCAACGCGGCAATATCTCCTCAAGCTCAAGCCACGATTCCTCCGCATTGCCCAGTTCCAACCAGCCCCGGGCGGCATTCAAATGATGTATGTCAGGCGGCTCGATCGCGTCCACACACAATCCAATATTGCATCCGGACGCGTTTGGCAAAATGCTTCTGCGTGATGCGTCACCCAAGCCAAGTCTTCTCCGCCCTGCTGATCACCACCTGTCTCTGCTGGTTCAATGCCGTGCGGGCGCAAGCACAGACAAACTCCGCCACCTCATCCGACCAGCTCAAACAACGCCTTACGCAATTCGTGCAGCAACCTCGCTTCGCCTCCTCCCAATGGGGCATCCAGATCAAATCCCTCGATACGGGCAAGCTGGTGTTTGAGCATGATTCGCAGAAACGCCTGAAACCTGCATCCAACAACAAACTCTATACAGGTGCGCTGGCTTTGGAGGAATTAGGACCGGACTACCGCATCATCACTTCTATCGCCGCAAAAAAGAAACCTTCCAAGAGCGGCACGTTAAGCACCGACCTCGTCATCATCGGACGCGGTGATTTCTCTTTCTCCTCCCGCTTCCACGAGGGCGATCGCGAAGCTGCATTGCGCCCGCTTATCGACGCGATTGTGTCTACTGGCATCAAGCGCATTCATGGCGACATCGTGGCCGATGAAAGCTTCTTTCGCGGTCCCTCCTTCGGCAATGCGTGGACGTGGGATGATCTGCAATATTATTACGGTGCCGAAGTCTCCGCCTGCACGTATCAAGACAACACCGTGGACCTTGCCATCACGCCCGGCAAAAAACTGGGCGATACTGCGCACATCGAACTGAAACCGTTCACACCTTTGCTGCAATTCATCAATCGCGTGCAGACCGCCGCGACGAATGCGCGCGCTTCCATTACTGTCACGCGTGAGCCGGGCTCCAACCTTGTTACCGTTACGGGTCGCGTGCCTTTGGGCGGCAAGGCCGTGGAAGAAGCCGTCACCGTGCCCCGCCCTGCCCTGTGGTTCGCGCAAGCGGTGAAAGATGCGCTGATCAAGCGTGGCATCCCAGTGAAAGGCGACGTGCGCCGCATCACCGCGGATGACAAAGCGGGCAGTCTCAGCAAGCCGGATGATTTGATCGAACTCACCAGCGTTTCCTCCCCGCCGATGCGAGAACTGGTGAAGCACATGATGAAGCCCTCACAAAATCTCTACGCGCAACTGCTCCTCCTCCAAGTCGCCGCGCGTCATGCGGATCACGCGAAAGATTTATCCGCCACCACTGAAGACATCGGCGTGCGTCGCATGAGTGCCTTCATGCAAAAGATCGGTGTGACCGCTGGCGATGTATTGATCGAAGAAGGCTCTGGCCTTTCACGCGGCGCACTCGTCACGCCACGCGCCACGGTGAAGTTGCTCGAATACATGGCCAAGCATACTTACAAGGACGCTTACCTCGATTCACTGCCCATCGCAGGGAAAGATGGCACGTTGCGTCTGCGTATGAAAGGCACGCTCGCGGAAGGCAACGTACAGGCAAAGACCGGTTCACTGCGTTATGTGAATGCGCTCTCCGGTTATGTGACCAATCGCACCGGCGAACGCTTCGTCTTCTCCCTACTCTCTAACGCACACATCGCGCCGGTGAATGGACCATCGGCACGGAATGATCTGGATCAGATTGTCCTGTGGTTGGCGGAGTCGGGGTTTAAGACGGTGAAGTAGTGCTGGATAGCATAAGTCAGTGGAACCGATTGCCTAATCCATCGGTTTCTCCTTGCACGAATACTGAGCACCTCGCTAGCGTTTTTAATATCAAAAAGAAGCGAGGGAAAACATATGGACATAGATTTCATCAATAACCACTGGAAAGAAATGGTAGAAAAATATGGAGCAATGATGCAGAGGGAAGAGACTCCAAAAATTTTCCCTGTTGATGCAAAACTATTGCCATATCCCAAAGAACAATTATTACAGGCATTCTTCGTGTTTTTTCTCTGTACTGGATCGAAAGAAATGAGATTTAAAGCAATGGATGCAATCGACTCTATTTGTCGTTATCAAGATGGGATAGGCGACAGTTTAGATGAACATAGTCCCGAGAAAGTCTCATCATTTTTGGAAGCCTGCCAAAGAGATTGGATTATAGCATTAGGGATGCTTGCTAAATCTGCCGATTCACTTGGGCGTAAAGAGGACTTTGCTGAGGCCTTCCAAGTTTGCTTAAAAATACGAGACGCACGAATGGAAGTCATGAAAAGCAAGATGGCTAAGATGGATAAATTAGTCGCAAAATTTTATCATCTAACGCAAACACCTCCCCCGGCTTCAACTTCTTAGCCTTCAGCCATGGCTAAGAAATTCAGGGCCTTGCGCATATTCAGACTTCAAAATCTCTACTTGTAAGTTGCAGTCGTTACGACGGCCTTTGACGTTTGAAACTCGCAGGCTTTGACGGCGGGAGCGCTGAGGACAGACACGCCCTACCTACGCACTTAGCAAATTTTGCTCTCGCCATTCTCCCCAACCTTTCAAAAAATCTTAAATCAGACACTTGACTCTTATTTACTTAGCTGAAACTTTACCGACTAGACGGTTTTCTACCGTCTGGTAAGTAAAGTTATGAGCCGCCCAAGTTCCAAGGACGCCATTCTCGACGCCGCTGAGTCGGTCGTGCGGGAGTCCGGTGCTGTCCATATGACCCTTGATGCGGTGGCCGAACGGGCTGGTATCTCCAAAGGCGGCTTGCTCTACAACTTCCCCACCAAAGAATCCCTGCTGGAAGCCATGATTGCTCGCCAAGTGGGCAAGTGCGAAGCCCAACGGGCGGAAGCTGCTCTCCAAGCCGGTGGTGATGCTGCCATGAAACTGCGCTCATATGTGGATGCCGCGTTTCAGGTGGAAGGCGGCATGCGTGAGACCTGCGCTCCCCTCCTCGCCGCCGGGGCGAACAATCCCAAGCTGCTTGATCCCGTGCGTGCCCATTATCGCCGGGTGTTCAAGGAGTTCCAGGATTCCGATGTCGATTTTGATGACGCCATGATGGTGATGATGGCGGCCGATGGTTTGTGGCTCCTGGAGATGCTGCAAATCTTCCCCTTGGACGATGCCCAGCGTGCGCGCTTTCATGCGAAGCTGCTCGCCATGTCCGATCAGACGGTCCAGATCCGCTTTAAAAACTAGTCCCTTTTATGCCCAAGAAGGTATTGAACCGACGTCAGCTTTCTGCCGCCACGATGGCCTTGGTGGCTGGAATACTTGCCACTTCGTGCAAACTTGGTCCCGAATACACCCGCCCCAAGGTGGAAGCCCCCGAAGCCTGGCGCTGGAAGACCGCCGAGCCGAAGGACCACGTGCCACGTGGTGAATGGTGGACAGTCTTCAACGACCCCGCCCTGAACGAACTGCAAGCGAAGGCAGCGGAAGATAACCTCTCCCTCCAAGCCGCGTTCCAACGCGTGGAGCAAGCCCGCGCGAACGCTCGCGTCTCGCGTTCCAGCTTTTATCCTTCGGTGAATGGCGGCGCAAACTGGGCGCGCTATCGCACGTCCGCGAATGCGCCCGCGCCTATCCCCTTCCCCGTGCCGAGCTTCACGCAGTCGCAATGGACGGTGCCGTTCGATCTCAGCTACGAGGTCGATCTGTGGGGCAAGGTGAAGCGCTCGTTCCAGTATTCGCAGCAACTCGCGCTCAGCTCCGTGGCCGCGCATCAGACGGTGTTGCTCGGTCTGCAAGCAGATGTGGCATTGAACTACTTCGCGCTGCAATCGCTGGATCGTGAGATCGAATTGTTGAATCGCGCCATCGAGTTGCGTCGGGAAGCGCTGAAAATTTTCGATCAACGCCTTGGCGCAGGCATCGGCAGTGAATTTGAAGTGCAACGCGCGAAAGTGGAAGTCGCCTCGGCGGAAGCGGACCTTGGTGCTGCGCAACGCAATCGTGCGGCGATCATCAACACGCTCGCCCTGCTCTGCGGCACGACGGCTTCGAAGTTCGAAGTCAAAGTCACGCAAGGACCGGCGAAGATCCCGCAGATCGCGCCCGACTTGCCGTCCAGCTTGCTGGAGCGTCGTCCGGACGTGGCGGCTGCTGAGCGTGATATGGCAGCGAAGCTGCACCAGATCGGTATCGCGCAAGCCGCGAGCTTCCCTTCTGTGCGCCTCACAGCCGGTGGCGGTTATCTGAGCGGTGAGTTGACCGATCTCTTTGATTGGAACAGCCGCACTTGGTCACTCGGACCGGGCGTCACGATTCCAATCTTCGCCGGTGGTCGTAACAAAGCGAACGTGGAGCGCACGCGCGCGACGTATGAAGAGAGCGTGCTAAACTACAAGCAAAGCATCCTCGTCGCGTTCAAGGAAGTGGAGGACAGCCTCTCCGCCCTGCAATTCCTCAGCGGCGAAGCGCATTCCCGCAATGAAGCCGCGAATGCTGCCACCTCTGCGGCGAAGCTCTCGCTGGATCGTTATGGCGCTGGCTCCATCAACTTCCTCGAAGTGATCGATTCTGAAAACGCCCGGCTCATCAATGAGCTGGCGCGTGTCCGTGTAGCGAATGAACAAGTCCTCGGCACCGTCCGGCTCATCAAGGCCCTCGGCGGTGGCTGGGAATAATTTCTGAATTTTGAACCTGAAAACACACCGTATGTTGAAACCTGCCCGTTCCCTGTTTTTCGCGTTGCCGCTCGTCGCGGTCACCGGTCTGGTCCTGACCGGGTGCAAGCAATCTGGTGGTGATGCCCCACCGCCGCAACCGCCCACCGGCGTGATCTTCGGCAAGCCCGTCATCGAAGCTGTGGAAGATACCGTCACTGCCGTCGGTTCCATCGAGGCCAATGAACGCGTCGAGATCAAGCCGGAGGTGTCCGGCCTCATCCAGACCATCCTCTTCAAAGAAGGTGATTTGGTGAAGAAAGGCGCGAAACTGTTCGAGCTGGATTCCAGCAAGGAAGCCGCGCAAGTCGCCCAGGTGAAGGCTGAGGAAGACCTCGCCCGCCAAAACGCTGATCGCGCCAAACAACTCGCGGGCACGAAGGCCATCTCCCAACAGGAAGTGGACCAACTCGCCAGCCAGGTGAATGTGCGCAAGGCCACGCGTCAGGTGGAGGAAGAACGCCTCGCCGATCGCGTACTTTACGCGCCGTTTGATAGCATCGCCGGTCCGCGCATGGTGAGCTTGGGGCAATTCGTCAACGCAGGTGGCACTCTCGTCACGCTCGTGGATCTCTCCAAGGTGAAGATCACCTTCCGCATCCCGGAACGCCAGCTCGCTCATGTGAAAGTGGGACAGGAAGCACGCGTCCGCGTGGGTGCATATGGTGACAAGGTGTTCACCGGCAAGGTGGATCTCATCAATCCCGAAGTCGATGCCACCACGCGCACGGCGCAGATCCGTTTGCTCGCGGAGAATGCAGAAGGCTTGCTCAAGCCCGGCATGTTCGCCCGTGTGGAACTGGTCACAGGCCGTCGCGATAATGGCGTGGTCATTCCGGAAGGCGCACTCGTCGCCGGTCTGGAATCCTTTTCCGTCTATGTCGTCACCAATGGCACGGCTCGCGTGCAACCGGTGAAACTCGGTGTGCGCATGCCCGGCAAGGTGGAGATCGCCTCCGGCCTCGTCGTCACGCAAGAGATCGTCGTAAGCGGCACCCAGAAACTTGTTGATGGTGCCAACGTGGTGCACAGCCCGGATGCTCCGGCGGAAGGCACCAATGCCCCTGCAACGGCTCCGGCTGCTGCTCCTGCCACCAATTCCCCGGCTGCCAAATAACTTTGTCGTATGTCACTGCCTGAACTTTGTATCCGTCGGCCGATCTTCGCGTGGATGCTCAATCTCTTGATTGTGCTCTTCGGCGTGGTCGGTTACCTGCGCCTCCCGGTGCGCGAATTGCCTGACGTGGATCCGCCGATCGTCACCATCACCACGGTTTATCGTGGTGCGAGCGCCGAGGTCATGGAATCCGAGGTCACCGAGCGTATCGAGCAGGAGGTCAACACGATCCCCGGCATCAAGACGCTCACCTCCATCTCCCGTGAAGAGGTCAGCATCATCACGGTGCGTTTCGAGCTGGACCGCCAGGTGGACGTGGCCGCACAAGATGTTCGCGACCGTATCGCCCGCTCGCGCCAGTTGATGCCGGAAGACATCGAGGAGCCGATCATCGCGAAGCAGGACGCCAATGCGCAGGAAGTTCTCTGGATAGCCCTATATAGCGACCGTTATTCCACGCTGGAGCTGACGGAAATCGGCGAACGCCAGTTCAAGGACCGTCTGCAAACGCTGCCCGGTGTGGGTGGTGTGAACTTCGGCGGGGAAAAGCGTCAGGCCATCCGTGTGCGTCTTGATGCAAAGAAGATGGCGGCCCGCGAAGTGACCGCCTCAGACATCACCCGCCTGTTCCGTGATAACTCCATCGAGCTTCCCTCCGGCCGCCTGGAGAACTACGACCGCGAGATGTCTGTCCGCACACTCGGCAAATTGAACCGTCCCGAGCAGTTCGAGAAGCTCATCGTGCGCTATCAGAACGGCGCCCCCGTGCGTCTGGCTGAAGTTGCGAAGATAGAGATGGGCGTGGAAGAAGAGCGTACGATCGCGCGTTACAACCAACGCCCCGCCGTGGGTCTGGGTATCGTGAAGCAATCCGAGGCGAACGCCGTGGAAGTCGCGGATGCCGTAAAAGCGGAAGTCGAGCGCATCAAGCCCTTCCTGCCAACCGGCGTGGAGACGACCATCGCATACGACTCCTCTACTTTCGTACGCCAGTCCATCAAAGAGGTGCAGGAAACGATCCTCATCGCCTTTGTGCTGGTGCTCATCATCATGCTCGCGTTCCTGAGGAACTTCCGCTCGACGCTCATCCCGATGATCGCCGTGCCGATCTCATTGATCGGCACGTTCATGATCCTCTACGTGCTGAACTACAGCATCAACATCCTCACGCTGCTGGCGATGGTGCTGGCGGTGGGTGTCGTCGTGGATGACGCGATCGTGGTGTTGGAGAACATCTATCGTCATATCGAAGCCGGTATGACGCCGATGGAGGCAGCGCTGAAAGGCGTGAAGGAGATCACCACGGCCGTTGTGGCGATCACCATCACACTGGTCGCGGTGTTCCTGCCGATCGCGTTCCAATCCGGTACGACGGGCATTCTGTTCAAGGAATTCGCAGTCGCAACGGCGGGTTCCGTCGTCATCTCGGCCTTCGTGGCGCTGACGCTCACCCCTACCCTGTGCGCCCGTATCTTGAAGCATGAGCCCGCTTCGCATGGCAAGGTGTATAACTTCCTGGAGCGCATGTTCAGTTCGTGGGATCGCGTCTACCACCGTTCACTTGGCTGGGCGGTGAAGCGCAAGTTCCTCGTCGTGTTCGTGGCCCTGCTCACGCTCTTGGGCACCTACGGCCTCTACACGAAACTGACGAAGGAATTCCTGCCGGATGACGACAAAGGTTACGTGTTCGTGATCATGTTCGGCCCGGAAGGCGCGACCAGCGAATACACGGACCAGTTCGTGAAACAGGCCGAGAGGATCGCTAAGGAATATCCCGAGACGGTCGGTATGTTCTCTGCGGTCGCCCTCGCCCGTGGTGCGCCAGGTGAACCGGACTTCGGCATCATGTTCGTGCAGTTGAAGGATGGAGAACGTAAATCCGCCATCGAGATCGCACGCCCGGGCGGAATGGGGTCCATGTTCACGCGTTTGATCAGCGAGATCAAAGGCGTGCAGGCGATCACGGTGCTGCCCAAGTCCACCGGTTTCTCGGCCGAGCAATACCAATTGGTCTTGCAGGGCGGGGACCTGGAACAGCTCGAAGTCGTCGGCAATCAGGTGCGTGCCGAACTGGCTGCGGCTGGCTTCCTTGCGCAACCGCGCTTGAACCTGAACTTCCAGCAGCCACAGCTCGCGATCAATATCGACCGCGATCTGGCCGCGAATCTCGGCATCAGCGTGCGCGAAGCGTCCGAAGCCTTGCAGCTCATGTGGGGTGGTCTGGATGTCTCGCGCTACAATCAAAAGGGCAAGGAATACAAGGTCATCGCGCAACTTGAGCGGGAAGGCCGTCTGGTGCCGGCGAGCTTGGAGGATATCTACCTCCGCTCCAGCAATGGGCAGCTCATCCCTGCTTCCAGCGTGGTGGTGGAGAAGCAGCAAGGCTCGCCGAATGCGATCAATCGTTTCGGCCGTCAACGTGCCGTGACCATCGCTGCACAGGTACAAGGCATGTCGCTCGGTGAAGCGGTGGTGAAAACGGAAGAGATCCTCGCCAAGTCTCTGCCGCCCGGCGTGCAATACCGCTGGGACGGGGAGGCGGACGAGATCAAGTCCGGCACAACGGAGTCCATCCAGGTGCTCATCCTCGCACTGCTCATCGTTTACATGGTGCTGGCGGCGCAGTTCGAGAGTTTGCGCCATCCGTTCGTCATCATGCTCGCCCTGCCCCTCGCGCTCTTCGGCGCGTTCGGCGGCATCTTCCTGCTGAGCATGGTGAACCAATTCGCGGTGATCAAATTCTACGCGCCGCTGGAGGCATTGCCGAAACCGATCGCGTGGCTCACCACGAATCTGCCGGAGATCCCCTCCATGACGTTGAATGTGTACAGCCTCATCGGCATCGTGCTGCTGCTGGGACTGGTTACGAAGAACTCCATCTTGCTGGTGGAATTCGCGAACCAGAAGATGGAAGAAGGCATGGACGCCGTGAATGCCATGCTTGAGGCCGGTCGCACGCGTTTGCGCCCGATCTTGATGACGGCGTTCTCCACCGTGATCGGCATCTTGCCGGTGGCTATGGGATTGGGTGAAGCATCCGTCAGCCGTCGTCCTCTGGGTGTGGCGGTGGTGGCGGGCATGATCACATCCACCTTCCTCACGCTCTACATCGTGCCGGTGGTGTATATCCTCATCAGCCCGAAGAAAAAGACCGTGACCAGCAAAGCTGCGACGCCTGTGCAGCCGAGTCCCGACGCTTCGCCGGAGGCGTCTGCCTAGCACTTATAAAGCATATAATCAGAAGCGGCGGCCAAGATCAGTCCTGGCCGCCGTTTTAGTTTTTAGAATAGAAATTATTGTTTAGTTCCTCAGGCTTAACGACATCCCCGGAAAGATTGTCCAGCAGGTTGTAAGTGCAGCCGGGCAGAAACCCACATCAACCTTCTCAAAACACACGTTACCAGGCATTTGCGGGGCATTCAAAATTTGCCCCGGGGTGTCCAATTTGGTTACATAGGCATTTTGGGTGATTAAGGGGATTGCGGGTTGCGCCAAATAAAAAACAGGTATTAACTGCAACCAACCCAAAGCACCGGTGTTATTATGAGTTTCTCATTTGATCTTGATACCTCCCGCCGGACAGCCTACTTCACTGGCCAAGGCTGCTGCGACTATGTGGACTTCTGCGTGGCCCTCAACGGCTTGCTGAATCACCCGCTTTACCAAGCAGGTATGACGATAGTCTGGGACTGGCAGCGTTGCGAGATACTTCTAGCCAATACACAAATCTGCTCGCTCGTGGAGACGATGACGCGGAATGCCGGTGCAGATCAGACGCATCGCGTGGCGATCATCACCAGTATCCCGACCCATTCATCGGCCGTTACATTTCAGAAGTATATCGAAGCGATGTCGTCAAGCTACCGGGCGATGCTGTTCACGAGTCTGGAGCAGGCGTCCCATTGGATCAATGCATCTTCGGGAAGCAGTTTCAACGAAGCGAGTTTTGCCGGGATGTCGCAACCGCCTGGAGCCACGGCTTTCTTCAAGGTCAAAGCACCCGCCCCCCGTCACGGCAACAGTATGCAGTGGAAATCGCTGTGAACCAGTTCCGAGACTGATCGGGACCGATGTCGCCTGTAAGGCCCCATTAACCCGAAGCCAGGGCATCGGCAGGCTTCTGTTGTTTCTTCAAGATCGCGTCTTTATTCCAACTTATCATCCGGTGCGCCGATGACCATTTCGCCCTCTGTCCCCATATCTGCTTCCGGGATGCGCATGTTGTAGAAGGAGCGATAAACAAAGAATAGCGCCACGAGGAAGAACACGATGCCGATGCCGTATTTGAGCGTTTGATTCTGCATGGTCACGGCGATCTCCACGGCGAGCAGACCGAAGAGCGTGGTGAATTTGATGACGGGATTGAGTGAGACGGAGGAAGTGTCTTTGAAGGGATCGCCCACGGTATCGCCGACGACGGTGGCGGCGTGGAGCTCCGTGCCTTTCATGCGCAGGTCCACTTCTACGATCTTCTTGGCGTTATCCCAAGCGCCACCTGCATTCGCCATGAAAACGGCTTGGAACAGGCCGAAGAAGGCCATCGCGACCAAATAACTGATGAAGAAGTAGGGGCTGAAAAATGGCAGCGCGAGGGAGAAACAGAAGATGACGATGAAGATGTTCACCATGCCCTTCTGTGCGTAGACGGTGCAAATCTCGACGACCTTCTTGCTGTCCGCAATGGAGGCGGTGGTGGCATCGAGCTTCATGTTTTCTTTGATGAAGACGACGGCACGATAGGCACCGGTGACGACGGCTTGCGTGGATGCGCCGGTGAACCAGTAGATGACGGAGCCGCCCATGAGGAGGCCCAGGATGATCTCGGGCTGCACGAGGCTGAGGCGCGGCACGACGTTTCCGTAGAGTTGCTCAAGTAAAAGGATGATGCCGAAGACCATGGTGGTGGCGCCCACCACCGCTGTGCCGATGAGCACGGGCTTGGCAGTGGCCTTGAAGGTGTTCCCTGCTCCATCACCTTTTTCCAATTGATGCTTCGCGCCCTCGAAATCAGGAGTGAAGCCGAAGTTCTTTTTGATCTCATCCGCGATGCCCGGTTGCGCTTCGATCTGGCTGAGTTCGTAGACGGATTGGGCGTTGTCGGTGACAGGGCCGAAGCTATCCACGGCGATGGTCACGGGGCCCATGCCGAGGAAGCCAAACGCGACGAGGCCGAAGGCGAAGATGGGCGCAGCGAAGGCGTATTTCTCCGGCATCATACCAAGCATGGCGTGATGTTGTGACATGAGGTAGGCAACAAACATCAGAGCAAGGATGACAAGACCGGTCCAGAAGGCGGAGAAGTTACCGGCAACAAAACCGGAGAGGACATTGAGCGAAGCACCGCCGTGATGAGAGGCGTTCGTGACTTCTTTCACGTGCTTCGAGTGAGTGCTGGTGAAGATCTTGGTGAACTCGGGAATCACCGCCCCGGCAATAGTGCCGCAACTGATGATGACGGAGAGCACCCACCAGAGCTCTTCGAATCCGGCGAGTTTGCTGAGCAAAAGCCAGCTCGCAGCGAACGTCACCACGATGGAGACGATGGAGGTGATCCAGACGAGGCTGGTGAGCGGGGCTTCGAAATCGAAATCTTTTTGCGTGCTGAATTTTGAATGGCTTAAGCGGTCGTTCACGAAATAAGAGACGAGCGAGGTGATCACCATGAGGATGCGCATGGCGAAGAGCCAGATGATGAGCGTGCCGCAGATGGCGGGCGCGGCGACCAAAGCCAGAGCCAGGAAGGCGATGAGGGCAACGCCGGTGACGCCGTAGGTCTCGAAACCATCGGCGGTGGGACCGACGCTATCACCTGCGTTATCACCGGTGCAATCGGCGATGACGCCGGGATTTTTCGGATCATCTTCAGGGAGTTTGAAGACGATCTTCATGAGGTCGGCACCGATGTCTGCGATCTTCGTGAAGATGCCGCCGCAAATTCTGAGTGCGCTGGCGCCGAGGGATTCGCCGATGGCGAAGCCGATGAAGCAGGCGCCAACCAAATCTTTCGGCAGGAAGGCGAGGATGCAGATCATGAAGAAGAGTTCCACACTGACGAGCAAGAGTCCGACGCTCATGCCGGATTGCAACGGGATATTCAATGTTTGCAGCGCCTTGCCCGTCAGCGCGGAGAAAGCCGCGCGACTGTTCGCCACGGTGTTGATGCGGATGCCGAACCACGCCACTCCGTAAGAGCCCAAGATGCCGAGAATGGAACAGAACAAGATGAGCAGCACGGCACCAATGCCTTTCTCTTGCAGGAAGAAAAAGTAATAAACCATGCACGCGGCGATGAGGAGCCAGAGCATGGAGAGGAAGCGGCCTTGCTGGAACAGATACGTTTTACACGTCTCCCAGATGATGTTGGAGACATCGCGCATGCGCGGGTGGACGGGCAAGGCGTCGATCTGGCGGTATTGTCGCCAACCATAGAATGTAGCGAGCGCACAGACGACGAGTCCGGAGTACAAGATGGCCATGCCGCCGAGCTGGAAGCCCGGCAAGGGAAAGACGACATCTTGCAGATTGGGGAGATGAATGTCCGCCTCACCGGCAAAACCTTGGATGTTACATCCCAGAATGCCCAGAAGCCCTAGAAGAGTGATCTTCGTGTTCCGCATAAGGGTGTTACCTGTAGTATGCACCAGAAATGGGATTACGACAATTTTGTTTGGGGAGGAGAACCACGAATGGACACCAACAGACACGCGAGATCGAATCGACAGGCGGGGGCGCCTGTCCGACCAAAGGCAGGCGAAGGCGCCTGCCCCACTACCATGAGGCTATCGTGAAAAAGAAACTGGCGGTTGGCTTTCGCCAACCGCCAGGCAACAACTCAACGTTTAGAAGAACGACGGTTCGAACCCGGCGTCGGAGGTGGGACGTGAGATGGGCCTTTTAGCGCGCATCGAAGTGATGCGAACGGTAGGTTTGAATACTTCATTCCAGTTGTCAGAATGTTGTATTGCCATCATGGATACTCGTGATAGCACAGGCCGTACCAACCTCTGGAAACGTTGATTTGGAGGGACTTACAGAGAACTTCCGCTGATTGCCCCTACCCTATGAAAACAGGGTGTCGTTTTTTATACAGATCTCATTCGTGAAACTGGTCGAAATGGACCAATTCCTTATCTGTGAGCGACGTAGAGAGCTGTCTCGAACGTGAAACTGTCATTTCTTCAACTTGCGACGGTCGGGCTTGAAGGTCAGTTGGGGGCGACCTTTGAAGAAGGAGCGCTGGAGGAGGAAGGTGCTTTTGCCGGAAAGCGCGACGGCTTCCACGGTTTCCCATCCGGTCAGATTCCAGCCAGCGAAGGAGTGGCGGTAGAAGTGCCATGAGTCGCGAGTGTTTGGAGGAGGCCAGAAAATCGCATCGAGCTTTTTCGCCATGATCGGGTGGAGGTAATCCCAGTCCACATCATCATAAACGATGTGCGGGAGAAAAGGTGTGGCCCGGAGACGGGCGGCCATTTTATCACTGGTGACCTCGAGCTTCGGCACCACGTAGTCTTCATCCGTATGCAGTAGCAGGAACGGCGGACGATGGAGGATTCGGATGCGGCTTTGATTCGTAAGCGCGATGAGTGCGGCGAGAAGGTTTGTATCCGTGGCACTCAGCTTCGTGGTGGCGCGATGGAAGAAGTAGAATTCATCGGTCGCGCCGGGCATGAGAACGATGCCTTTCACGACAGTGTTCGAGCCGAACGAATTCAGGATGAGGGGAGCGAAATTCGTTTCGTTGATCTCGCGCGCGTGTTCGGCGAGGGGCATGACGCGGAGGGCGTCGGGCCAGGTTTCAGCCGCGTGAAGTGACGGGGTAAAGAGCAGTAGCAATGCAATAAGGCTCAACTGTTGGAAACGTCTTCCAAGTTTTTCACACTTTGGCCTGGTGAAAAGTTCCTTTCCCGGGGCGAGGGTGGTAGCATTTCCCGTTGGCATTGCTTTTAACACTGTTTGATTGGCGGATGTTGCTGCGGCTCGGAGAGCCGCGCTCCTTTTATACGGCCAGTTGCACGAAGCGTTCCTGCAATTGCGTGCTCCATTTCGTGAGGTAGCTGAAGCTGCGGTAGATATCTTCCAAGCGCGTGAGCGGCAGTGCCCCTGCCCTAGCGGCATCTCCGATAGCCGGTGCTTTTTCCCACGCGGCGTTCAGCGTCTGCAACTCAGCCTCCAACTGATCCTGCTGCTCTCTCAAACTCTCCTGCAATGCCTGCACCTCATCCGTCCATTCGAGACTGCGCTGAAAGAGCTGCGCCTTCACTATCGGCGACTGCATCTTGCCCTTCTCCAGCAGAAAGTAATCGAGCTGCTTGCAAATCTGGCCCACCTCGATGAACAACTCCATCGCACCGGGTGGAATATTCTGGATTTCCTTCGGCTTAGCGCCCGCTTCGAGCGTGAGCAAATGCAACAATCGATCCTTCGTGACACTCAAGGTCCGATACGCCGTGTTCAACTCCGTGTAACGCGTATTCGCCGCGGCCTTCTCCTCCTCGCCCGCGTTATGGAAACGATCTGGATGCACCTCGCCGCTCAACGACAAAAACTTGCCCTTCAACGCCTCGACATCCATCGACGGACGACGCGGTTCATTCAACAATACGAAATAATCGGTCATGGTCTTCGCCTGGCTAGCGTAGATAGGTTACAACTTGATACGGCTGGCCCGCGCCCTCACCGACGACTTGACTGACTAACTGAGAATGCCTGACATCGCCCGAAGGCAGGCAAATGAAACCGTCTAAGCACTGAAACTCTCGCCGCACGAGCAACTCGTCGCCGCATTCGGATTCTTCACCTTAAAGCCCCCGTCTTGCAAGGCATCTGAATAATCCAGCTCCGAACCCGTCACATACAGCGCGCTCTTGGGATCCACCACCACCTTGATCCCGCCCGTGTTTACCAAGATGTCGCGATTCGCCGGTTTATCCTGCAAATCCATCTTATACTGCAAGCCCGAGCAACCGCCCCCGATCACCGCCACCCGCAACACCCCTTCCGGCCGCCCCTGCTTCGTGAGCAGCGAACTCACCTTCCGGGCGGCGTTATCCGTCACCTTGATCAGGCGCTCATCCCCCACGCGAAACCCGGCTGGCGCGGCGGCTTTATTGGCACTGGCAGCAATCATGTCAGGAAAAACGTACGCGGGATAAGCAAGCGCGTCAATGGGCGGGAATTGAGGAGAATGGAAACGGCGGTGAAAGCCGTTTACGGTTGCTTGCGCAAGCGGAAGAACTGGTGCCAAGGCTGCAAGGCCAGGGTTACAGACCGGGATTCAGCATTGCTTACCGGGGATGTCAAAACATCCTGCCATAGCGGGCTTGCGCCCAAGGTGGTTGTTTTTTGCAGAACGAATTCATCCGTCAAACTGCTCCACGATAAAATCACCTGATTGCCAGTGCGTTGGATGGAAAGAACGGGAGCACCCTCCGTTTGGACAGCCAAGGCGACAGCCCAAAAGCCAGGATCCAGCCGATACTGGCCGTTACTGGAAATCATTGTGGCAGGCTGACCGATGGTTCCTAATAGCGAATAAGGGCCACCGCTGCTATTACCACCCCCACTAGAGATGGCCGAGGATGGGAGGGCGATATCAGACGCGAAAGTCAAAGCAGCCAATTGGACCAGCGTCAGAAAAATGAGGAAATGACGGATCGACATGCTCATTTATGGACGGAGATAAAGAACCATGGAGCGACTTGGAATATAGGCATAAAGATCGCTGAGGTAAGTGCTCAAATTATAGGTCCCCCCACATACCAACATCTCTTTCCCAGTCCAAACTGCGCCGTAGAATAAGCGGACACCGGGGCTACCATTCATAGACATCTTATCCCAAGTATCGGTGGCGGGTGAATAGCGATAACCCGTGGGATTGGCACCTGATGTGCCGGAATTCCCCCATAGTATCATCTCTTTCCCGGTCCAGACGGGCACTGACTTCTGCGTCTCGCCATAGGGATTGATGGCCAGTTGAGTATCGTAGTTCGCTCTTCCCATGGAAGTCCAAGTATTAGAAGCCGGATTATAACGTACACCTGCGGGAGTAGCGGTGGCCCCACCGGATGAGCAACCACCCCACACAATCATTTCAGTCCCCGTCCAAACTGTGGCGGAGGAAAAGCGACCGGATCCACCTGAAAAATTACTCCAAGTGTCTGTTACCGGATTATATAGCCGTCCAAAAGTCACAAAGATCTCTTCGGTATAACTGTATCTTCCTCCCCAAATGACCATGTTAGTCCCATCCCAAGCGGCACTGTGTTCAGACCGTTGCGAAGATCCCGGCGCAGAGCTGGTAGGAGTCCAGCGATCGGCAGACGGACTGTAACGAGCGCCACTGCTCAGAGCAGAAGCGAAGGGAACAATGCTGTTCCCGCCCCAGACAATCATCTCAGATCCCGTCCAAACCACCGAACTGCCCGCGCGACTTGAGTGGGCGCCCACAGAGGAGATCGTCGCCCAAGTGTCCGTGGTGGGATTGTAACGGCCGCCTGAAACACTAGCCAATCCCCAGACAAGCAATTCCGTCCCCGTCCATATCAGGTTTGCCGGTGCGGATGTAGTGGGGGCGTTCACCATGGACATGGCTTTCCAACGGTTCAACACAGGATCATAACGGTATCCGGGGCCTGAAGTATTGTTCCAAACCAACATTTCTGAACCAGTCCATATAGTGCTGCAAGGCCCGGTAAACACAGGCAAAACTCCACTGGAAATCAATGACCATTCGTTTTTCTCAAGATCATGAAAAGCGCTTTCAGCAAGGTTATTACCCGAGACATCGGTTCCGCCCCAAATGAGAATATTCAGACCAGTCCAAACAACAGCCGGTCGTATGCGTGCGGAGGGTGAACCGGTCACGCTGGATGTGCTCCACAGATTTGAAGCCGGATGATAACTATGAAGGCCCCCCTTGGCCTCTCCATCAGCTCCAACTCCCCCGTAGATGACCATGCGACTGCCAGTCCATACCGCTCCGTGTTTTGCCAAACCTGCTGGAGCGCCAATCACCGGCAAAGGAATCCAAGTCCCCGTAACCGGGTTGAAGCGGGCACCGGAATTTTCGATGGCGTTAGAATCCCCGCCCCAGATGATCATGGTTTCTCCTGCCCAGACAGCCGTATGATTTTTACGAGGCGAAGGAGCGGAATCCAAGGTCATCTCCGACCAGGTGTCCGTGGACAGATCATAAATTCCGCCAGTACCGAACAAGTTGCCGAACTCATCCCAACCGCCCCACACAATCATTTTGGTGCCGGTCCATACGGCGGTGTGACCCGTCCTTGGCTGTGGAGCATTCACCAGTGAAAGCGGGCTCCACAGACCAGTGGCGGGATCATAACGGCCACCCGAATCCAAACTCTGTTCTCCAGCGGTCTGCCCGCCCCAAACAATCATCTGGCTGCCGGTCCAGATCGCCGAATGGCCAAAGCGGGCAAGTGGCGCGCCAGTAAGATTTAACGAACTCCAAACATCCAGACCCAATGAATATTTCCCCCCTGTGTTCAAAGCCTGACCAGACTGGTTGCGTCCGCCCCATATAATCATCTCAGCTCCCGTCCAAACAGCCGTGTGACCATAGCGGGCTGCCGGTGCATTCAAAAAGGGCAAAGCCAGCCAGCTTTGCGATTTGGAATTGAAACGTGCACCGTCTCCGGCAGCCACTCCGTTGGTCATTCCGCCCCACACCATCAATTCACTGCCAGTCCAAACGCTGGATGAATCCTGGCGGGCAGCTGGTGCAACGTTGGGTTGAATGCGTCTCCAGCTATCGGGGATGACAGTCTCGCCTAACTTGACATACCCAGCCGCTTCCAAGCTGGCATTCTCGCCGAGTGACATGATCACCCCGCCACTGCCCACAGCGGTCTGGCCGGAATTGGCGAGATTCGAAGCAATCGCACCGGAGCTGAGATGCGCGCTGTTCACCGAACCGGGGGCCAGTGCTGAACTGGTCACTCCGCCCGGAGCCACCGTCTGCGAAACCAGCGAGTTCATCGACACACCAGCCACCTGAGCCCGATAAGCATAGGGCGCGGAATGCAACATCTGGCGTGGAGCCAAGATCACATGCGGATCAGCACTGCCATGAGGCCGCACTCCGATCTCCAGCCACAGATTATTACCTTCGCTCAAAACCGCTGATCCAAAATCCAAGCTGACATTGAATACTCCCTGCTCCACCGCGACAGGTGAAACCGAGATCGGCCCGGCCACACTTCCGCCACCATTGGCCACCTGGTATAACTTGAAACTCAAATCATAGTTGCCTTGCGCCGGCTGATTGCCATCTGTCAGTTTTCCTTGATAAGTAAAGGCGGAGGTTTGAGCGAAAACAATTCCCGCAGGTGCCATTACCATGCTTAAGCATAGCAATAATGCATAAAAGTGCCTCGTGCCTGCTGTGGCAAAACCTTTAACCTTGTCCGGTATCTTCATGATTTGAAATCCGCCCTTCCTCCGCATCCTTGGGAAAAAGTCGTTTAGTGAACACTGATTTTTATATTTCAGAAGGGGGTGATTGTCCATGCAGGAAAACAAAGCCGATAGCCGTGAGGAGGAACGACGGAGGAATCTGCGCCATATGAGACAGAACATCTGATCTTGATCTGAAAGTGGTGGATCGTTGATCCTGCGGGTGATGGCCAAAGCTCATTCGTTCAAGATCACGCTTTCCAACAACCGGACGGAGTTGGAAGGGATGGAGTTTGTGATGAGCACTTCGCCAGACCTCTTTCATCCGGACCTTATCGGAAGAAAAAAACTGCTGGAGATGCTGGGGCTGTCGCTGGCTTTCCGTAAAACGTTTGACCTGGTGCGGATAAAAGGGGCATCACGCACTAATAAAGAAGTTGAGATTGCGGATCCGAAGGCAGTGACGCTTATAGAATTGAAGACGACAAAGAAAAAGCTGCCGGATAATCCGCTGGGATTCTTTTTCGGAGCGACGGAGAACGAATTCAATCTGGCCACAGCGTTAGGTGCGCAATTCAACTTTGCATTCGTGTGCCTGCATCCGGAATGTCCTTCCGTGAAGTTTTTGACGCTGCCAGAACTTGAGAGCTTGGTGCAGCGGAAGCGGACGCAATTTCAGATCAATTTAAGGCGGCAGATTTTGGATAAGAAAAAGGTGTTCGCGAAGAAAGAGAACATTGATACCGGAAGATAAAACACCCACTTACGCATGCGGCGTTTTTTGTATGTTTCTGTGGATGAAAAGGTTGGGGTTTCTCTGCAGATTTTAGCGAAAAGTGATGGTTTTCTTGTGGGGATTTGATATTGTTTGTCAGTGCTGACAACTCGTTGTCGGTAAAGGAGAGGAGTGGTGGTTGGCTCGTCTGAGAATAAGCAGCCTCCGAAATCCTCAAGTCACCAAGCATGATGATGCATTGTTTACGCGTGCGAAGTTGTGTGCCTGCGTTGGCGGGGAGGTGACGATCCTTATGGAACCAGCCGAAGTTCGGCTTCCCCAAAGGGAGGCGTGGGCTTCGGCGGTGGTGGGGTGTTGGTTATCACGGTGCCTTGACAAAAAAGGTCAGGGCGTCGCGGCAGCAACGCCCTACCGTTTCAGGATATGCGGGTGTATCGGGTGCTGGATCAGGGCTCGTAAGCTGGAGGGGGAACGGGACGTCGGTGGGCGTAGGATTTGTATGACCCATCGGGGAATCTCTAATACCACTGCGGAACCAGCCGGGTTTTTGGACAGCGCGAAGTTCGCGCTCCCCTATTGGGAGGGAGCAAAAGACAGATACAACACAGGGGTCAGGTGGTTTCATTGCTCTTTGACATAGTTCCTTTTAAGGAATGTAGAACGAAGAAGGGAGAATGCAGAAAGGGGGCTAAGCACCTCCTCTCCCCGCGCCCTCTCCTCCATCTATTGATGGAAGAGAGGGAGATGGGAACGCCGTGTTTCGGCGAGCATTCTCTGTTCTTCGACTGCGTTTCTTTGTGGAGTGGCTGGCGAGGGTCGGATCCGGGAGGTGCAGACTGGTGGCTAGAGTGCCGCAGAACAGGATGCCATCGAGAAGAGGGAGCATCAAACGGACGAGATGGGAAGGCGACTTCGGGGAATGTTGAATCAGGAATTGAGAATAAAAAAATGATGTAACGGCAAAGCGGCAGCTTTGCCCGGCCATGGAATAGGGGCTTCAGTCCCCTGCTCTGTTTGCCGATGGGTGGTAGGGCAACCGGCGTGACCGCTTGTGTTACTAGTGTTACATTTGCGTGCGGGTGCAACCCGCCCTGCATTTCTGGCTCGTTTTTTAATCGGGCCGAACCTAAGTTCCTCACCACGATGAGCGTAGAAGTACAAAGCACACATCAAAAAGCACTCCAGATCAACCTGGACCCCAGCAAATACGGCACCTTTGCCGAGATCGGTGCCGGCCAGGAAGTCGCCCGCTGGTTCTTCCGCGTGGGCGGTGCCTCCGGCACCATCGCCAAGACCATGTCCGCCTATGACATGACCGTGAGCGATGCCATCTATGGCGCGTGCGAGCGTTATGTGAGCCGGCAACGTCTTCAGACGATGTTGCATCATGAGTACGACCTGCTCATCCAACGTCTCTCCGCCAAACGCGGTGCTACGACGAAGTTCTTCGTCTTCGCGGATACCGTCGTGGCGCGCAGTTACACACGACAGGATGAAGCGCATGGCTGGCTCGGTATCAAGTTCCAATCGGAACCCGGTGCGGAACCATCCCAGATCATCATCCACGTCCGCCTCATCGATAAGGAGAACCTGCAGGAGCAGGAAGCGCTCGGCATCATCGGTGTGAATCTCATTCACGCCGCGCTTTACGGTCACACGTCGCCGGAAGGCATGATCCGCTCGCTGCTGGACAACCTCACGCTGGAACGCGTGGAAGTGGACATGATCGAGTTCAGCGGTCCGGCCTTCAAAGGTGTGGATAACCGCCTCATGGCGTTGCACCTCGTGCAGATCGGCCTCACGAAGGCCGCGATGTTCACCGCCGATGGCAAAGTCGTGCAACCCGCTGATCTCCTCTACAAGAAGGCGATCATGGTGGAGCGCGGCAGCTTCCGCCCCGTGACGAAAGTGACGATCGACATGCTGAACAGTGCGCAAGCGCTCTTCGTGCAGGAACCGAAAGTGCAGGGAGAAGACGTCCTCGTCCTCATGGAGATGACGCTCAAAAACCTCACGGACGGCGACAAGATCGATCACAAGGACTTCCTCGATCGCGTGGACATCCTCGGTGCCTTGGGCAAGACGGTCCTCATCTCCAACTACGGTGAATACCATCGCCTGGCCTCCTACCTCTTCCGTTACACGAAGAAGATGATCGGCATCTCGATGGGTGTCCCGAGCTTGAAAGAGATCTTCGACGAGAAGTATTACGCGGATCTCGAAGGCGGCATTCTGGAATCTTTCGGTCGCCTCTTCAAAAACGACCTGAAGCTCTACGTGTATCCGCTCAAGGAACCGAAGACCGGCATGATGATCACGGCAGGCAACCTGCGCGTGGCCCCGAATCTCCGCCACCTCTACGCCTACCTCGTGGAGAACCGCTTCATCGAGGGTCTCCGGGACATCGACGAGAACTGCCTGCCCATCTTCTCCCGCGATTGCCTCGCGAAACTCCGCGCCAATGATCCCGCTTGGGAGAACATGGTGCCGGAAGAAGTCGCCAAGCTCATCAAGGAACGCCGCCTGTTCGGCTACCAAGAATCGAAATAGGGCCTTATAGCTTTATTGCATTACTGAGAAAACCATCGCCTAATAGCTCTAGGGTACGGGGCGAACTGCCTGTTTGTACACCTAAACCCCGCAGGAAAGGCAACTTGGGCGTGCAACGAGAACGAAACCTGCTATCTTCAGTCCTAGGAATTTCACAGGTCCAAACGGACGGGCATACTTGCCAACCGGGGGATACTGTGTAACCAATTAGCGGCAAGCGGGTTATCGCATCGGCATAAATCGGAGACAGGGCAGCGAATGCTTTGGTGGACGCTACAGCAGCTTAAGTCAAAAGACGCCAAGACACGGCTCAAAGCCGTGGAGAAACTGGCGTCTATGGAAGACATCAGCGTGCTGGACCCCCTGCTCACCGCCTTGGGCGATGCTGACCCCGCCGTCCGCCGACTGACCGTTTCTGCCCTAGGCAAGCTCAAGGACGAACGCGCCGCCAATCCTCTCGTCAAAGCCCTCCATGACCGCGAAGCCGCCGTGCGCGAAGCCGCTGCGGAAGCTCTGCGGGAGATCGGTGATCGCCGCGCCATGGAACCACTCGTCGCCGCATTGAAGGACGATAGCAGTGGCGTCCGCTGGCGCGCTGCGAGCGCTCTCGACTCACTCGGCTGGTCGCCCGCGAACGAAGTGCAGAAAGCGCTGCAACTGGTCGCCTTGGGCAAACTGGAAAAGGCTTCCGAACTCGGTAGCGCTGCTATCGAGCCGCTCATCGCCACGCTCAAGACGAGCGTTTACTACAAGCGCATGCAGGCAGTGGAAGCGCTCGCCTGGATCGGCGATCCTAAGGTCGTCAAGCCGCTCATCGAAGCATTGAAGGATGAGGATTCCAACGTCCGCGCCAAGGCCGTCGAAGGCCTAGCCAGTCTCGGTGACAGCCGTGCGGTAGAACCGCTCATCCTCGCCCTGCGCGATAAAGACACGCGCGTGCGAGCAACCGTGATCGAGGCCCTGAGCAAACTCGGCGACCCCCGCGCCATCGATCCGCTCGCAAAGCTTTTGAAGGACAGTGCTTGGGATGTGCGCATGGCTTCAGTCGAGGGCCTCGGTAAGTTCAAAGATTCCCGCGTCATCACGCATCTGGTGAATTGCCTGAACGACAAAGATCGCGATACCCGGCTCGCCGCAGTGATCTCCATCGGCAAGATCGGCGATACCGCCGCCATCGAACATCTCGTTCTCTCGCTCACCGATGAGCACGACCAGATCCGCCAGACCTCTGCGAGCGTGTTGCGCCGCCTGAACAAGGATTGGGAGAAATCCGAGCAAGCCAAACGCGCGGTCAACGCCTTGCGTCAACGTGCGCAAGCGACGGATTACTGGGTGCGACAAGCCGCCGTGGAAGTGCTCTCGAAGATGGGCGAGATCGAAGCCACGAAAGAGGTCGAACTCGAGAGCAAACTCTCCAAGGCCGCCGACCCCATGCAGGCACGCAAGCAGGCCACGCTCGAAGCGTTCCTCCTGTGCCTGGACGATTCCGATCGCGATCTGCGCCAAGCCGCCGCCGAAGCGCTCGGTAGACTTGCTGACAAACGCGCCACCGATTTCCTCGCCAAACATATCCAAGATAAAGACGAGACCGTGCGCAAAGCTTCCGCGAAATCATTGCACTCACTCGGTTGGGAAACGAAGGAACAGGAATTGCGCGGACGCCAACTAGTCTTGCTCGAACGCTGGGACGACGCCATTTCCTTGGGCGAACCCGCCATCCCTGCCCTCGCAGAAGCTTCCGCCAGCCGCACCAGCAACACACGTCAGGCTGCCGTCAAAGCGCTCTCCAAAATCAAATCAGCCCGCATCGGTGAAGCACTGGCCGCCCGCCTTGCGGACGACATCGCAGAGATACGGCACATGGCTGCCCTCGCCTTGCAAGCCGCAGGCTGGACTCCACGCACTCCCGATCAGGCTGCCCGCTACGCCATCGAGGTCAAGGATTGGGAATCCGCCGCCCAAGGTGGCAGCATGGTCATCCCGCTCTTGATGGACATCATCAAGGCCAAGGACGAACATGCGGATTCCTGGCAAGGTGCCGAGTCCGCCCTCTCCGCGATCCGCGATGCCGCTGCCACACCGTTCCTGATCGAGCTGTGCCAAGATCCCGATCTCGCTGCCGCATCGGCGCGTGCCTTGGAGAACATTTTGGCCGATGGCGCTCATAATGTCTCCGATCATCAGCTCGGGGCCATCCTCGAATTGCCCGGCCTTGCTCAGAATCAATTCGAGTTCGACCAACAGACCGCCACTTTCCAAATCGTAGGCTTCGAACCGGTCGACATATCGCGCGTCGTCCATTATGTGAATCTCGAATTGGATCGCCGCAGAACCACTCTCGCTGCCGCCGGATGACCAATCCCTTACACCGTAAACGAGTTCTCTTCGTGGATGACGATCAGGCCATCCTCGAGATGTATGAGAACCTTTTCAACCTGTGGGCCAAAGGCTCATGGGAAGTGCTCATCGCTCCCACCACCGGCAAGGCGTTGGCGATATTGCAAGAGCGTCCCGTAGATCTCATTGTCATCGATCTGCACATGCCGGTGATGGATGGTTTTCAATTCCTGAAACTCGTCCATCGCAAGTATCCCAATATTCCCAAAGCGATTTTGACCGGCTCGGTTGACACGGCAAATCGCGACCTCTGCCTCGCTAACGGTGCCGATCTCTATCTGCAAAAGGCCGCGGCCATCGACCAGATGGAGACCGTTTACGCCACGTTGAATGAGATCATTGACGTGCAGCAACAGGATGGTTTCCGCGGTGTGTTGCGGCGCGTCGGTTTGCAGGAAGTCTTGCAGCTCGAATGTCTCGGCACCAAATCTTCCGTGCTTGAGATCACCACGCAGGGCACCAAGGGCCGCATCTTCATCAAGGACGGCAACATCATTCATGCGCATATTGGGCAGAGCAAAGGTGAAGATGCCTTCAATCGTCTGCTCGCGTTTGATACCGGTGAGTTTGCCCTGAAGCCCTACACCGACCCCGGCGAGGAAACGATCAATTGTCAGTGGGAAATGCTCATCATGGAAGCCGCGCGCGTCCGTGATGAGATCCAGTTGAAGGCCGAGGCGAACAAAGCCGGCGCCGTCAGTCAGGCACCCGAACCCAAGCCTGCTTCCGCTCCGACTCCTGCACCTTCAGTTGCGAAGCCGATCATCGCCGCACCGTCCATCCGGCAGCAAAAGACTGTTCCCATCGTTCCGCAGCCGAAGATCGAAGAGATCATCATCTGCACCAATCAAGGCGATGCACTTTACGAATGGCAGGCCACGGAAGCTGACATACGGATGGAACTCGCCCGCCTTCTGCAAACGCGTGCCGAACATCTTGGACGCAGCCTAGGCCTAGGTCGTTGCGATCGCGTAGAAGCACCCGGCAACAACACGCGCATGGTTTTTCAATTGCAGAAAAACTGCACCGTTTTCGTCCGCTCCAGCAATGTCACCCCGGAAGTCCTGCTGGCTGGTGCCACCAAATAAACCGTCATCTCTATGCTGACCATCTTCAACAACTGGCTGGATGACAACACGCAAGCGGCGGGAATCCTAGGTGCTGGCGTGCGCTACAACGACAAGACCACCTACCTTATTCCGAAAGAAAACGGAGTGAACCGCGAGAAAATGGAGAACACCTGTCAGGTAATCGCGGAAGTGTTCCAGACTTTTAAATTACGCAAAGCGCAGGTGCCGCAGCTCAACTGGAAATTTGAAAAAGGCACCCTCCACACCGTGATGCGTTCCGACGGCAACTGCCTCTGCCTCATCACCGACAACCAGCTTCACAAAGAAGAACTCGACCGCATCTTCTACGAATTCCAAACCCTTTGGGGCTAACTCGTAGCCGCCGAGGTAACAAGGCGGACCCTCACCCAGCCGACGTCAGGAGGCTCTAATTTTCTCTCGATGTTGGATGTTGGGCGTTCGATGTTCGTAGTTTCTCCAATATCGACCCGCCGGTGCAACCGGCCTATTTCCCCGCCGTCCACCCACCATCGATGATAAAATCCGTCCCCGTCACAAAAGCCGATTCATCACACGCCAGATACAGCGCCGCGTAAGCGATCTCCTCCGGCTTCGCCATGCGCCCGAGTGCCTGCGTGGAAGCCATCTCGCGATACGCCTTCTCCGGATCGGGATACTCTGCCAACCGCGCCTTCACAAACGGCGTCTCTACACGCCCCGGGCAGATGCAATTGCAGCGGATGCCATCCAGCGCATGATCCAGTGCAATGCCTTTCGTGAAACCCACCACCGCGAACTTCGTGGTGCAATACGCCAGCCGATCCTTCACCGCGACGACGCCGCCGATGGATGCGAGATTCACTATGTTACCTGACTTGCGCTCCACCATCTGATGGATGAACGCCTTCGTGACATTGAACACCCCGCGCACATTCACGTGATACATGCGGTCCAGATCCGCCACCTGCGTTTGCAAAATATTCCCCACATGCCCGATGCCCGCATTGTTCACCAGCACATCGAGACGCCCCTTCGCCGCATGCACCGCCTTCGCCACCTCCGCGCAACTCTCCTCAGAAGCCACATCCAGCTTGAGAAATTCCGCCAGACCGCCCGCCTCTTTGATCTTCGCCACCGTCACCGCCCCGCCCTTCTCATCGCGATCCGTCACATAGACGAAGCCTCCCGCCTTCGCAAAAACCTCTGCAATGGATTGCCCAATGCCAGAACCGGCACCCGTGACCAAAGTGATCTTCTCTTTCAGGCTGAACATAAAAATAAAACTAAAGTGGAGGCCGCTCATTGGCAATTCCAGGTTACAAACATCGAAGACCAATCCTCCTTCTCCCCTCGGAGGGGAGAAGGATTGAGGATGAGGGGTGCCAGCACCTCTCGCACTTCGCCCCTCTTACCTCGCCCTTTCTCAGTCTTCCACCGGCACCACCAGATGCTCCATGATGTAGTCCTTGCGTTCCGGCGTATTGCGCCCCATGTAGAACGTCAGGATGCCGCTCGCCTCCGCCTTGCTCGCGTACTCCACCTGGCTCATCCGCATTTCTTTGCCGATGAATTGCTTGAACTCGTTCGGTGAGATTTCACCCAAACCTTTGAATCGTGTGATCTCGCAGCTCTTGCCCAGCTTGGCGATGGCTGCTTCCCGCTCCTCATCGCTGTAGCAATAGATCGTCTCCTGCTTGTTTCGCACACGGAAGAGCGGTGTCTCCAGCACATAGAGATGACCATCCTGCACGAGCTGGTCGAAGAACCGGTAGAAATACGTGATCAACAGATTGCGGATGTGCAAGCCGTCCACGTCCGCGTCCGTCGCCAAGATGACTTTCTCATAGCGCACATTCTCCGTGTTATCCTCGATGTCCAGCGCGCACATGAGATTGTACATCTCATCGTTCTTGTAGACGATGTCGCGTTTCAAATCCCACACGTTCAGCGGCTTGCCCTTCAGCACGAAAACCGCCTGGTTGTTCACATCGCGGCAGCTCGTGATGGAACCCGCCGCGGACTGACCTTCGCAGATGAACACCATCGTCCCCTTGCCCTTCCCCTTTTCTTTGTCGAAGTGATTCTTGCAATCCTTCAACTGCGGGATGCGCAGGCTCACCGCCTTGGAACGCTCACGCGCCAGCTTCTTGACCTCTTGCAGCTCCTTCCGCAATTGCTGCGTGTCCTGCACCTTGGTCATGATCTTCGTCGCGATCTCCTTGTTGCGATTGAAGTAATGCAATAACTCCTCGCGCACCGTGTTCACTAGCTCCGTGCGGATCTCCGTATTACCCAGCTTGTTCTTCGTCTGGGACTCGAACATCGGATCCTTCAAACGGATCGCCACTGCACCCACGATGCACTCACGCACATCGTCACCGTCGAACTTACCCTTGGAATACTCATTCACCGCCTTCAGCAAACCTTCACGGAACGCGCTTAAGTGCGTACCACCATCGCTCGTATACTGGCCGTTCACGAACGAATACAACGTCTCACCGTAACGGCTGTTCGTATGCGTGAAGCAGAACTCCAGCGTCTTGCTCGTGTAATGCAGCGGCGCATAGATCGGCTCGCTGTTATCCTTCTCCAGATCTTCCAGCACGAGATCCATCAGGCCGCGACGCGAGACAAACTCCTGCCCGTTCAGATTCAGCTTCAGCCCTGCGTTCAGATAGCTATAGTGGCGCAGACGGCGCTCCACGTATTCTAGCTTGTACGTGCTGTCCTTGAAGATCGTCGGGTCTGGCTCGAAGCTCACGAACGTTCCGTTCGGCTCCGAGGTCTTGCCCTTCTTTTCGCTCTTCAGCTTGCCCTGCTTGAACGTCGCCTCAAAAAATTCGCCCTCACGATGGCTCCGCACCGTGAACTCCTTCGCCAGTGCGTTCACCGCCTTCGTACCCACGCCGTTCAAACCCACGCTGAACTGGAACACCTCATCGTTATACTTCGCACCCGTGTTGATCTGGGAAACGCAATCAATGACCTTGCCCAAGGGGATGCCGCGACCGAAATCACGGATGGTCGCATGATTCCCTTCCAAGGTGATCTTCACCTCGCGCCCGTGGCCCATGATGTATTCGTCGATGGCGTTATCGATGACCTCCTTCAGCAAGACATAGCAGCCGTCATCATAATGCGACCCATCGCCGATGCGCCCGATGTACATGCCCGTGCGCAGCCGGATGTGGTCGATCGAAGACAGGGTCTTGATCTTGCTCTCGTCGTAAACGTGCTTCTTCTCTTCCGCCATACAAATCAGATCAATTACGGTTCGGGCAAAGAATATTGTGATGGAAACCTTCCCTGCCAATAAGGAAGTGTGGAAATTTTACTGAAAGAAAGGTTCAATGCGGCATGACTTTGGCCGAAGGTATAGCCATCAGGAATCAACACATGCCGCCCTGTGATTACCCTCCCGGGTTGGCCATTGATCGGGGCGGCTACTGGTTCTTTCCCAATCCCACGCCATGGGTTGGTTTGCAGGGATTCATCTTGAGCAAAGACGGCGCACACCAGATTTGTGTAGGTAGCGGTCTAAATTCTGAAATGGCTTTCTGGGCCTACGAAAAAGGCATCCTTCAAGGCCCTTGCGATCTCATCATCACCGCTTGCCCGGATGACCTGGATATTGTGGTGGATATCTTGACGAAGACCGGTCCGGCTCAACGCGGCCTAAAAATCCCCAATCGCGGCCGGGAAAAATTCTACCATTTGCTTTCCCATCTACCCGCCGTGTTCTTCTCCCAACAGGACCTGTCCTTTTATGTCTCTGAACTGATGGAAGCCGAACAGAACGGTACATTCTCGTTTGTCATCCGGCCATGGCCCGGGCGTGAATCCTAGCTTTGCGATCGACTTTCACACTCCCTTACACAAAAGAAAAACCGGAAGGAGCCCTCTCCTTCCGGTTTTCACACAATACACTAACTAACCAACCAAACGGACAGCCGTCAGAAATTGATCGGCACATTCACATCCACCTGCGTCTCGCCATCCGAGACCGCCCGCGCACCTTCGTTCGCACCCACTGTGCGCACAAACGTGTTCACGATCAGGTCCAAGTAACGTGTCAGGTGACGATACGGCGTGTACGGCACATACACGATGTCCTGTGCTTCCAGCCGAACATCCGGTGCCTTGCCCTTCACGATGTCCCAATAATTCACGATCGCAATCTTCGGTTCCGTCAACGAACCGCGCACGATCGCCACATGCGAGAGATACGCATTCTTGATCGAACCGCCCGAGCTCGAGATCGCCGAGATCAAGGTCACCTCGTCCGTGAACGTCACCGCCCTCGGTTGCGCTACCGCTCCCAGCACATGGATGTCCTGCGATGCCGCCGCCGGCAGGAACACGAAATCATCCGCTTGCAGATAAATGTTCTGGCTCATATCACCCTCGCGCAACAGCTTCTGAAAATTCACCGGCAGCATCTTCCCATCACGGATCACAAAGCTCCGCTTCAGATCCGCCGATTCCTGCCTGCTGCTCGATGTCCCCGTCCCGGCTCCACCCAGGCTCGCCAGCGATGCCAGCGGGCTCGGCACACTCGGCCCACCCGCACGGGTAAGCGCCTCCAGCAATGTCACCGGCATCGCCAGTGAATAGATGCCCGGCCCATTCACGCGCCCCATCATCCAGAAGCGCTTGCTCTCCACACCGCGCAGCGTGAGCGACACCTGCGGTTGTTCGCGGAAGAATTCCTTGAGCTGCCCTTCCAGCTTCGTCTTCGCCTCGCTCAACGTCAGCCCCCACACATCCACGCCCGGCAGCAGGTAATAATAGATCTTCCCATCCGGCCCCACGATCGTTGTGCTCTTTGTGGTGATATCGCCCGGGATCTGTATCTCCAGCTTGTCACCCGGTCCCAGTGTGAACGAATTCGTCGGCATCTCCAGCCACCGTCCATCCAGCGTGCTCGGTACGCTCGTCATCTCGGTCACCTTCACCACCGGCGCATTCGTATCTACCGGTTGCCGCGCATCAAACGCCGGTCCGGGATTGCTCTTGCATCCCGTAAAAAGCGAGATGCCCAACGCCGCGATGACTAATCCTTTAAAGTTTTTCATAACCCCTTTTCGTTACTTGATGATTGATCCGATGTTGCCGCCCGTCCATGTGATGACCGCCGCCTGCACAAAGGCCGTCGCCAGCACATCCAGCAGCTCCTCAGCCTTCGCCCACGGACGGCTGCTCACGAACACGATATCCTTAGGCTGCAATTTGAAATCCGGCGTCCGCGCTGCCAGCACATCCTTCATGTCCACCACGAAGGTCTCCGGTTTGTTCAGCGAACCGCGCACCACCAGCACCTTGCTGCGCCACGCTTTCTCGGTGAATCCCCCGCGCTGTGAGATCGCTCCGATCGTGGAACCGCTGCCCGCAAAGTTCACACTGCCCGGAAACTTCACCTCACCCAGCACATAGACTTCCTTCACATCCGTCGCCGGGAAGTAGAGATAATCATTCGGCTCCAGCGGAATGTTCTGCGAGAGATCTCCCTCCAGGAACAGCTTCTCAAAATCCACCGGCACCCGCTGTCCGCGGCGCGCGATAAAGCTGTGCGAAAGATCCGCCAGATCCGTCAGATCACGCTCCGACATTCCCGTCTCAAATCCCCGCGCCCGCGCGATCGCCTCGATCACCGTCACCGGCCGGTCCAGCGTGAACACACCTTTCTGTGAAACCCGTCCCAGCACGAAATATTTTTTGCTGTGGAAAGCCGCCGGCGTGATGATCACCCTGGGCGAGCGACGGAACTTGCCCAGTTCCTCGTCAAACTTCGTGCGCAACTCATCCACCGTCAGTCCGGACGCCATCACATTCTGCGCCTCCAGGTAACTCAAGCGTCCATCCGGCCCGATGAACACATCCTCCACCACCAAGTCTGGCTCGCCGAACAGCGAGAAGTGCAGCACATCGCCTGGCCCCAAGGTCAATTTCTCCTGCCATGGTGCCCGCTTCACCGTATGCATCGCGGAGAAAGAACCTCCCGCAGCCACGGGCGCATCCGCATTCTGCAGTGCCGCCACTTCCACCGGTTTCGCTGCCGACTCCGTCGGCGCCACCGCTGCCACAGTCTTCACTTCCTCACTCGCCTTGGCCGTTACCGGCATTTCCGCTGTCGCAGGCGGCAGTTTCACTTTCTCCGCACCTTTATCTCCCCAAGAGATCGGCTCCTCAAACGTCGCTGTCCCCAGCTGATACTTGCTGATCGGATATCGGAAATGCACTTTCACACGATCCGTCGTCAGCGGCTCATCCTTCAGATACCGCACCTTCACGCTCACCGAGCCTTGCCCCACAGGAATCTCCGCATCCTCTACATGAAAGGAATTCGTCACCGAACTGCTTCCCTTCTTCTCCATCACCGTGATGATCTTGATCGGCGGACGTCCTTTCCCGTCGTAATCATAATCCATCGTCAGTGTCGCTTCCTTCGCGCCACTGGCGTTCACTTGCAAGTTGGATACCTTGCAGCCCGCCACCGCGAATTGTTCCTTTTTCGGTGTCTTCGCATTCTGCGCGATGGCAGAGGAAGCACAAAACGCCACCAGTGCAATGTGCACGGCGAAAAGGCGTAAAAGTAGTGTGTTAGTGAATTTTTCCATATGAATGTCCCTTTTTAAGCTGCTGCGGTTTGGGTCCACCGCGCAAAATTCGGTTTAAACGACGATGACGTTGCATCATCCTTCATCACCGCGCCCACTATATTGCAGGACGCGTTGTTCAAGGTCTCAAGCTGCGTGCGTGTGTCGCTCGCTGTCGCTTTTCCACTCTCTGTCAACCAGATGAGGTTCGGCAGATTTTCCGCTAGCAACACCGCTTCCGGTGACGATGCCGGTGGCAATTCCACCAGGATCACCACATTGTCAATCTGCTGCCATTGATCCAGCGCCGCCTTCCATTGACGGCGGCGCTCCAGATTCCATACCCAGCCCGGCAGCGGGATATGCACCATCGGCTGCGCATCCACCCCCGTCAGCTTCTGCGAGACCTCCATCGGACTTTCCAAGGCATTCGTGTTGACCGGTGCCAGCAACGCCGATTCCGAGTTCACCAATGTCTCCGTCAGCGCCTTATGCGAATCTTCCGCAGAAGGGATCATCGGCAGTGCATCAGGCTGATCGGGTGATTTCTTCGTAGTGATCGTCAGCACGCGGAAACCGCATTGGCTCGCCGCCTGCGCCAGCAGGTTCATCCACACCGAACGCTCCTCCGCCGAACTCGACGCCGTGATACCGCACACCAGACCTTCATTCGGCGACGTGCCGATGCGCTTCTGCAACATCGTCCACGTGCGGAATGCCCAATCCCGCCGTTCCAGCGCCGTCATCCCTTCCAAATTGTTCAAACGCGCCAGCACCGGCAGACTCGTCACCCGTTTCACATCATCAGCCGTCTTCAGACGGTCATCGAAAAATTCACGTCCCGCCACAAACAACGCCATGCCAAACGCTCCGACTACCGCGCCAAACACTGCCAAAAACGCGATCTTCAACTTCGGATCATGCACGATCGCCTCACCGATTGTCGCTGGCAGCAGCACCCGATAATTGCCCGGCGAATTGCGTTCAAAGAGCTGCAACGTGTTTTGTTTGCTCAGCAAGGCCAGTCGTGCGCTTTCCAAAGCCGTCAACTTCGTCTTGATGATATCCAGATCCGTATCCGGATTAGATGCCACCGTTGTTGCCTTTGCTTCTTCTGGCGCCTTGGTTGCCGCCTCCACAGCCAGCACCGGGCTTGGCACAGCAGGTGCGGCCTTGGTAGCCGGCTCCATCTGCTGAATCTGCTTCTCCAGCGCCGCGATCTTTGACCGCTGCGCCACCACTTGCGGATGCGCATCCGTATAACGCGTCAACAGGTCGAAAAGCTCATCCCGCGCCGTATCCAGCTTGCTGATCAACTGCATCGTCCGCGCCGGAGTCATCTGCTGCGGCGTCATCACCGAGGCCATCGGCATCTTCGATTGAGAAGTTCCCGCTGCCGCCACTGATGCCGCCGCCAAAGACTTGCTCGCCGTCCACCACTGACGGTTCAGCACCTGGATCTCCTCGTTGATCTGCGTCAACTGATGGTGCAGGAACCGGCTGATCTCTTTCGCCGATTCACCCTGCATCTCCTGCGTGTAAGTCACGGATTCCGTCGCGTAAGTGTTCGCCCCGCGCACCGCCTCCTCCGCCGTCTTTCCTGAAACTGCCACCGTCAGTATCTCGCTGTTGCGCTCAGGCATGATCCGTAAACTCTCGGATAGCTGCTCCGCTTCAAGCCCCAGCTTGCCACCCACCCGCTCGATCAAGTCTGGCGCGCGCAGCATCCCTGCAAATGTCTGGGCGGACATCTCCCGGTCACCCAGCACACTTGCCGTGTTCGGTGATTCGTTGCGCACCAGTTGCGCGACGGCCGTGTAATGCTTGTCCCAAAGTTTCATGCCTGCGGCCAATCCGAGTGCGCCTATCACCACGCCTCCTACCACGATTTTCTTCCATTGCCCGGCCACGATCCCCAGGAACGGCAGCACATCGAATGCAGGCGCGCTGTTCTGCGGCTGATCGGAATGGCCGAAACCGTCGCTCACACGCTCGCGACGGTCATCGATCTCATCCCGGTGGTTTGTCCGCGATCCTCCTTTTCGCCGGGCATAGACCACATCCTCATTCGCATCCGTTTTCTTCATAGGGCTGTTTTGAAATTATTTTGTTCTCCGGTTGTTTGGCTCAGCGCGACTTTCATCGTGCAATTTATGCGGAAATGTTAGACCCGATATGATGGCAGGCTAAGTAGGTGAATACCGTAAAGAGCTGAAATCCATACCCCCATGCCAACTCATGCCAAACGTCTCCAATTGCAACATCCTAAGCCAGAAATCAGACATACTTCCTCTGCTTGTACTGAAAACAACTTCTTTCCCTCACTTAATAGGCCCGCCGGTGCAACCGGCTCACTTATCCAAGCTGTTATGCGCCGCGTAATGGATCAGTTCCGAATTCGTCTTCATGGACATCTTCTCCAAGATGCGCGTGCGATACGTGCTCACCGTCTTGGCGCTCAATGAAAGCTCCTCCGCGATATCCCGCACCGTCTTCCCCGCTCCGATCATTTTGAAAACTTGGAATTCCCGGTCGGAAAGATGTTCATGCGGCAGCTTCTGCGCATCCACATCCAGATACATCACCATCTTTTCAGCCAACGCTCCACTGATGTAACGTCCACCGCTCAAAACCTTCTTGATCGCCCCCACGAGTTCATCCGGCGCACTCTCCTTCGTCATGTAACCCGCCGCACCCGATCGCACCACACGCACTGCGAACTGATCTTCCGGATGCATGCTCAATACCAGTACCGGCAATTTCGGCTTCGCCTTCTTGATGTCTTTCAACACCTCCAGGCCGCTGCGTCCCGGCATGCTGATGTCCAGCATCACCACGTCCCAGTCCTCTTTCCACACCTTGTCCAGTGCCGCCTGGGCATTCCCCGCCTCACCAAAAGTCGCCGTCCTGAACGAATCGTTCAGTATCTGCTTCAGCCCCTGACGGACCACTGCGTGATCATCCACTATGAGAAATCGCATAACTGCGGTGCTTCATGGCTGACTGCACGTGCGTCAAGGGGATGCGCACAGTCACCGTTGTTCCCCTCCCCGGCGATCCCTGAAAAGTGATCTCCCCGCCCAACAGCGCGGCCCTTTCGCGCATGCCCACCAGTCCGATGGATTTCGTGTTATTGATCTCTTTCGCCAAAATTCCCCGTCCATTGTCTTTAACAGTCAGCGTCAGATTATCGCCCCCCTCCGACAGCAAGGCATCCACATACGTGGCTCCTGCATGACGGGTCACATTCGTCAAAATCTCCTGAAAAATACGGAAGAACGTCGTGTTCACATCCTGGTCAAATGTTTCCGATGCGGCCGTGGAAGATACCACACACTCGACCCCCGTTCGCTCGCGAAATTCATTCGCCTGCCATTCCAGCGCAGCCACGAGTCCCAAGTCATCCAGCACTCCCGGCCGTAATTCCGTCGCGATCCTCCGTATCGTATGGATGGTCGTATCGATATGCGCGGACATCTTCCGCATCTTCTCATGCAGCTCAGCCGCTCCTTTCGGCAACCGCGTATCCAGCCAGCGCACATCCATCTTCAAACTCGTCATCGCCTGCCCCAATTCATCGTGGACTTCGCGTGCGATGCGTGTCCGCTCCTCTTCCCGCACGAACTGCAGATATACCGACAGCGCCCGCAACTGCTCGTGTGACTCCCTCAACCGGTCTTCAGCCTGTTTGCGCTCCTTGCGTTCATGCGCCTCTTCCATCGCGCGCCTGACCGCCGGTGCCAGCCGTGTCAAACGCGTCTTGAGCACATAATCCGTCGCCCCCTTCTTCAAAGATTCGATCGCCACCTCCTCACCCATCGTCCCGGTCACAAAGATGAATGGCGCATTAGGACATCGTTTCCTGGCCAACTCCAGCGCCAGCAACCCGTTGAATGCTGGCAACGCATAATCAGAAAGAATCAAATCTGGCGGAAACCCATCAAGTTCCCGGAGATATTCCTCCTTCGTATCCACCTGATGCCAAGAAAAACTTCCCAAGCCGCTTTCACGCAAGGCATACCGGGCCAGCTCAGCGTCCGCGGCATCGTCTTCCACGATCAGCACACGAATCTCATTCTTCACGCAACAAAACTAATGCAGACCGCAATGTTCGACAGTAGGGTGACAACCTTAATCCGGGCAAAGATTCTCCGTAGCAACCTGTTAGAATATTCCAGTCCAATTGACTGCTCTGACCGGCCCAAGTTTTCACTGCCATTTTCCAGCACATGATGTCTTCACCTCTCGGCGCAACGGTGCGGCAATTCGTTCCTCCCTGTCCAGAATGTCACAGTCACCCGGATGGCTTCGACAAATTCTGTGAAATCGACCGGCTTTACCACATAAGCATTGGCCCCCAGACGATAGCAAGCGGCGATGTCGCTTTCTTCACGCGAAGAAGTCAGCATGACCACCGGGATGATACGCAACCGGTCGTCCTCCTTGATTTGGCGCAACACATCCAGTCCGTCCACCCCCGGCATCTTGATGTCCAACAGGATCACGTCCGGGTCCGGATCAGTCCGCCCCTCAAAACATCCACGACAATACAGATAATCCAAAACCTCCTCGCCACCATGCACCACGGCCAGCTTCGCACCTGTCGGCCCGCGCTGAAGGGCGATCTGCGCCAGTTGCAGATCGTTCTCATTGTCATCCGCCACCAGGATATACTTGGACATATGTCAGATGCTTTTCGGCAATGAAAAATAAAACGTTGCTCCCTTGCCCAACTTTCCCTTGGCCCAGGTTCTTCCTCCATGCCGGTTGATGATCCGCCTTACATTAGCCAGCCCGATGCCAGTTCCTTCAAAATCCGCCGCCCTATGCAAACGCTGGAACACGCCGAACAATTTGTCCGAATATTTCATGTCGAAGCCCACGCCATTGTCCTGCACGTAGATGACATGCTCCTGTTTTGCCTGCATTGACCCCACCTTTATATGCGCCTCCTCCCGTTGCCGTGTATACTTCAACGCATTTGACATCAGATTGATCAATGCCTGCCGCAGCAGTGACATATCTCCTAGCACTTCAGGCAAAGGCCCGATCTCCCATGCCACCTTTCGTCCGTTAAGGTCGTGGCTCACCGTTTCGCGAACTTCATTCACCAGCTTCTCCAAGCCGACTGGCACCTTTCGCAATTCTGTCCGGTTCATCTGCGAGAACGCCAGCAAGTCATCGATCAGCTTGCCCATGCGTGAAGCCGCCGCCGCAATCGTCTTGAAAAGCTGTGCATCTTCCTCATCCAGACGCCCACCAAGTCTCTGCTGCAACATCTCGACAAATCCGTTGATGTGCCGCAAAGGTGCGCGCAAATCATGCGAAACCGAGTAGCTGAACGCCTCCAGCTCCTTATTGGCCGCCTCCAGTTCCGCCGTGCGCTGCATCACCCGGTCTTCCAGGATGGAATTGAGCCGCCAGATCTCCATTTCCGCTTCCTTGCGCTTGGCGATATCTCGCACGAAACACGTAAGCATAAGCTGCCCGTCCACGACTCGTGTGATAGCCATCTCCACCGGAAACTCCGATCCATCTGCACGCTGTGCCGTGAGTTCCATCCGATGCCCGATCAAACTTCCCACGCCATGGATCAGATAATTCGTCAGCCCGTCCTGATACAGCTTCCGCAGTGCTGGCGCGATGACGATCTCCTCCATGCTCCGCCCGATGATTTCATTATGTGTATGACCGAACATTCTCTCCGCCGCCGGATTCCATTCCCGGATCAGCCCCTCGGAATCGATGGATATGATCGCATCCAGCGCCGTATCCAGAATCGCCTTCTTCCGCGCCTCACTCGCATGCAACGCCTCAAAAACTCTTCTCCGCTCCGTCACATCCCGCGTGACCAGTGCGAACCCCTGCAGATTCCCCTCCGGATCTTCCAACGCCGTGATAACCGTATTCGCCCAGAACGTGGAACCATCCTTTCTTACTCTCCATCCTTCCTCTTCGAAACGGCTATCCGTCGCCGCCTGCCTTAACGCATGTTCCGGCAATTTCTTCTGACGGTCTGATTCAATGTAAAACCGCGAAAAATTCTGCCCCAAGATATCTTCATTCCCATATCCCTTGAGACTCGTGGAACCGCTATTCCAGCTCACCACTTTCCCCTCCGGGTCCAGCAGGCACAAGGCATAATCTTTCACCCCTTCCATCAGCATGCGGAAACGCGCTTCACTTTCCCGGAGCGCATCCTCCACTTCCTTCCGCAGCTTCCTCTCTTCCGCTTCTCTCACTGCCCGTCTTACCGCCAGTGCCAGATTGGAACTCAGCTTGCTCTTGAGCACATAGTCCGTTGCGCCGCACTTGAACGTCTTGATCGCGACTTCCTCCCCCAAGTTGCCCGTAACAAAGATGAAAGGCACATCCGGGGCCTGCTCCTTCGCGAGCTTGAGTGCCATGAAGCTGTCGAATAAAGGCAGCCCATGATCCGATAAAATGATGTCCGGATGCTGGTTCAGGCCGCTGACGAACTCATCCTTTGTCTCCACCCGTTGGGACTTGAACTTAAAGCCGCTCTTCTCCAGCTCCAGATCGATCAGAGCCGCATCGTAGGCCGAATCTTCCAGCACCAGAATGAAGAGTTCTTTGTTCACGACATTCGGCTTTCGTTTAAGTGATGCGCAGTTCGATCGTCCCTCTTCTTCCCTCATCCCTCGCACCGCGCTTCAATCGTTTCGCCGCCAGCGCCGCCCGCCATCCGTCTTGTGCCCAAAAACTGGTCAGCAGATCCACACTGCTTGTATCAATTCCGTTATCCGCCCCAGTCAACACCGTGAGACTCTTCATGCCACAAGCCAGTCCTGTGCCATTCGCTTTGAGAATGGCTTCCTTCTTCGTCCAGCAATCAAAGAATGCTGCGGGTCTTTCACTCACCGGCAAAGTCATCCAGAACCGCCACTCCGCGTGGGAAAAAATCATGCACGCCATCTCTTCCATGTCTCCCATCGTCCGCACTCGCTCTATATCTACACCGATCTCCGCATCCGTGCTGAATCCATAGAGCGCCAGCTCCCCCGAGTGACTCACGTTAAATTGCAACGCCTGCTCTTGCGGCAAACCTGCCAATTCCGGTTTCCCATTGGCTCCGTAATGGAAAACGAGCTCGCCGGGTTCTCTCGAAAGATAACGCCCCAGCATCTCTCTCAGTATTCCGCGGCACGCCAGAAATCGTTGACGATCGAGACGATGCCGAAAACGGTTCGCCCGTGCCTTCTCTTCATCGGACAAGCCGCCGATCTCATCGACCCGGACAGCATCCAGATTCAAGCACCATACCTGCACTTCGCCCGGCTGGACTTGCCAGCCATGGTCCGCGAATTGCCGCAGACTCGGCGCGCTCGTTTGCGTTTCGATAGGTTCAGACTCGGGCGAAACTCCTGCCTGCCAAGGGCTCCGCACACTCCAGAACCGGCTGATCAAACTGGGGTTCATATACAAGTTTGCCGTAATCCAGTTTCAACAACCGGTCGGCCAGATGGAAATATTTGTCGTCATGCGTGATCACGAGCACCGTCTTGCCCCGGTTCTTCAACTCCGGCAGCAGTTGCTCGTAGAAGACCTGTTTGAAGAGCGGGTCCTGATCGGATGCCCATTCGTCAAAGAGATAGAACGGCCGGTCTTCCAGATAAGCCGTCATCAAAGCGAGGCGTTTGCGTTGTCCCTGTGACAGCGCGACCGTCGAAAGCACACCATTCTTCACCTTCACCTTATGGGAAAGATGCAGATGATCCAGATACTGCTTCGCCTGCGCATCCAGATCCGTGCCCTCAAGTCCGAGAAGATTCTCAAAAACGTAAAAGTCCGAGAACACCGCTGAGAAAATCTGCCGGTAATCGTCGCGATTCTGATCCGTCACCCGTTTGCCATTCAACAGGACATGCCCACCTTCTGGCGGATAAAGCCCCGTAACCAGCTTCGCCAGAGATGATTTGCCGCTGCCATTACCGCCTACGAGATAAACGATCTCACCCGGGTGAAACTTGAGGTTGATCGGACCGAGAGTGAATTTCTCGTCTTCTTTCTCGCGATGATAGGAATGCGTGACGTCCACCAGTTCCAGACTGTCGAAGTTGATTACCTTCTCCTGCGCTGCTGGCAATGCTGTCATATCACCATTGTCCAAGAGCGATGCGCCCATGGCTTCGATCTTCTTGAACGAGATATTGCCACGGCTGAAGGCCGAAAGACTGCCCAGCACACCCGCCAGCGGTCCCATCAAGTATAGTGCCGTCACCACGTAGCCTGTCAGCACCGCTGGCGTGATAGTCTGCATCTTGGGCAGGCCAAAGAGAATGACACCTACAAGGATGAAGAAAAGCACCTGTGTCCATGTATGCGCGATGATGAACCGTATCTCTGCCGAGACATTGTTTCGGGAAAACCTCTCGGTGATGTCTTGGATCTGATCGAGAAAATCCCCTCTCCGCTCACGATGCAGCTTCAATTCCTTCACACCCTCCGTCAGACCACGGAAGCAACCGAACAAGCTATCCTCGCCCTCACGTGCCTGGGCCAGATGGCTGAATCCGCTCACGATCAACAACCGATAAGCGACAACACCGAGCAAGATCACGATGGACATGCACAAAGCCACCTTCCACGAAAGCCAGCTCAGATAGATCGCACCACCGATCAGGATCGCCACATTCACCGCGAAAGTTGGAATGATAAGCAAAGCCTGGGTCACTTGTGAGATGTCCTCGCTCAAGGTGACCATCACGCGAGCCGCACCGATCTCCTCCAGCTTCCGCAATGGCACGGCGAGAATCTTCTTCACCAGATTGCGCCGCAAATTGGCGATCGTGTCTTGCGAGAAGCGCACGAGTGAAACTTGTGCGGCAAAAGTTGACCCCAGTTTGCCCAGCGCCAGCGCGATGAAGCCATACATCAGCACATCGGTGATTCCACCCTCGCGGGCGAGCACATGGTTGATGAGGGCAATCAATGCTGCATTGCACACGCCACCGATCACCGCTGCCATGAATGTCCAAAACAGCAGTTTTCGCCCCGAACCCAGCAGATATCGCATCATGTTCATCTTCGTGTCTTTTTGGTTACGCCTTCTGGAGGCAAATTCTGATCTCATTGGCCGTCGCCTTCACGAACGGCTCCGCTAAAATGCTTTCATGCGCCCCGGCCACATACCGGATCGTTGTTCCACCCGCCGCCAGATCGTTCCATCCGTAACTCTCATCAAAGGAACACCATAGCGAATGTCCGCGCGTTCGAAATAGGGTGACATGCCCGTTTATCGGGCGTGGATGGTGACTCATCAGCGCATTGATATGAGTCTTCCACAGTTCACGCCGTTCAGCCGGTTGGGTGGAAAGGTCCACAAACTCCTCCACATCGATCTTCGGTTTCTGACCAAAATATTTTCCCAGCCGCTTGATGCGTTTCACCACACCCTTGGCCTTCCACAGCATGATATTGCGCTGATCCCGGCCATCGAGTTGCAGGAAGTAACCCGCCCAGTACCCCAAGTTCAGCAGAAACTTGCCACCTGTGCGCAGATTGATCTTCACCTTGTCATAAGATGAATTCGGAGGCACACAGTTGATCAACGCCAGCAATGCCACCTTCTCTCCCTGCTCTTCCAGCATCCGTGCCATCTCATACGCCACATTCCCGCCGAAGCAGTATCCACCCAAATAGTATGGCCCCTGCGGCTGATAAGCGCGTAACTCCGCCACGTAACATGCGGCCATCTCCTCAATCGTCTTAAACTCTTCCTGTCCGATCATTCCTTGCGAACTGAACGCGATGATCGGTTGATCTTTCCCCAACGAGTGCGAAATATTCGTATACCCCCAGAACATTCCGCCGCCCGCTCCATGCACGAGAAACAGCGGCGGCTTGGAGCCTTTGCCCTGGATCTCCGCGATATGCTGAACACGGTCACGCGGTTGCAAACTCCGCAGATGATCCGTCAACTGCTCCACCGTCGGACGTAAAAAGACCTCCGCCACCGGCACGCGATTCCCAAATGTCTTCTCCACTTGTGATACCAATTTCACCGCCAGCAGCGAATGCCCACCCATCTCGAAGAAGTTGTCTTGCACGCCCACCGGATGCACTCCCAGCACGTCTTCCCACACCTTTACCATCTTCCGCTCCAGTTGATCACGTGGCTCCAGCAATTCTTTCGACGCATTGCCGTCTTCTATTGGCTTGAATGCTGGCAACCGTTTCTTGTCCACTTTGCCATTAGCATTCAGCGGAAACGCTTCCACCCGCATAAAGAACGCCGGGATCATGTATTCGGGCAATGTCCGCCGCAGGAACACTCGCAGCTCTTCAGCAGTCACATCCTTTCCATCACCCGTCGTGTAATATGCGCCCACATCCTTATCCCCTCGTGCATTGGGTAGGGTCACCACCACGCTGTTCGCTATTTGCGAATGCTTCTTCAGCGCATTCTCGATCTCGCCCAACTCCACCCGGAACCCGCGTATCTTCGTCTGAGAATCAGAACGCCCTTGGAATTCAATCACTCCGCTTTCCAACCACCGCACCTTGTCCCCCGTGCGATAAAGCCGCTTCACCGGCCCACCACCGACGGCAAGCTGAACGAACTTCTCCGCTGTCAATTCCGGTGCATTCAGATAATCCAAGGCCAGTCCATCACCCCCGGTATACAGCTCGCCCGTGACACCGATTGGCACCAGTTTCTGGTTCTCATCCAGCACATACACATCTGTGTTAGCGATCGGTTTTCCGATCGGAATCGTCTGGCTTCGTGAAAAATTCGCCGTCACTTTATGACAGCAAGTAAACGTCGTATTCTCAGTAGGGCCATACCCGTTGATCACCTCGCAGCATTCCATCGCCTTTGCCACATGCGCAGGTGATAGCACGTCTCCACCCGCCAGCACGCGACGCAAACCTTGGAATGCCTTCGGATCATGTTCCACCATTTGATGAAACAATCCCGCCGTGAGCCACAATGTCGTGATCTTGTTCTCACGGATGAACTCCGCCATCTCATGCATCGTCGGCAGATGCGGAGGAAACACTACCAACTCGCCACCATTCAACAGCGGTCCCCATATCTCCAAAGTGGATGCGTCAAACGCCAGCGGCGCGAACTGCAGGAAAACCTCATCCTCACCAAACGGCGCATAGTTCGTATTCTTAACCAATCGCACCACGCCCCGATGCGGCACGCGCACACCTTTTGGCGTCCCCGTAGACCCCGAAGTAAAACTCACATACGCGATGTTCTCGGCATCAATGGCCACATTCGGATTTGCAACATCCGCCGAATTCTCCAACACCTTCTGCAAAATCAGCGTCTGGCAAAAGTTCCCGCCATTCTCAGAAGCCACAGCCGCCACCACCTGCTCTAGCACGCTTGAAGACTTTTCCTCCGTCAAGATCACCCGCGGATGCACATCCTTCATCATCGCCTTGAGACGCGGCTCCGGCATCGTGGCGTCCAGCGACACATACCCCGCGCCTACCTTGATGATTCCCAACACCGCCACCACCATCGCCAAAGACCGTTCGCACGAGACCACCACCAAGTCGCCCGTCTTCACGCCACATTTCAGCAACCGATCAGCCACGACATTCGCACGCCGATTCAATTCCCGATAAGTCAGTTGCTCTTTCTCAAAGCTGAGCGCCCGTTTCTCACCATACCGCTCCACCACTTCCTCAAACAGACTCTTGATTGATTTATCCGCCGGATAATCCGTCCTCTGCCCCGCCCACTCATTTAACAACCGGTTGCGTTCATTCTCCGAAATGATCTCCAGATCGCTCAACTTAGTCTCTGGGCGTGCCACCGCTGAAGCCAGCAATGTTTCATAATTTCCGAGCAAACGTGCGATCGCCGTCTCCGTGAAGATATCCACGTTATACTCAGCATGCAGCGTGATCTGTCCCGCATTCTCCTGCACCGTGAAGATAAGATCGAACTTCGCCGTCCCCGTATCCATCGGTAGCGCTGAGACAGAAAGCCCTTCCAGCTTCAAATTTTGCGTCTCTTCACTGTTCAAGGCGAACAACACCTGCACCAACGGCGAGTAGCTGGGGCTGCGTTCCGGCTGCAGTTCCTCCACCAACTTATCGAACGGGTAATCCTGATGCGCAAATCCCTCCAGCGTGACATTACGCACGCGCGTCAACGCTTCCGTGAACGAAGGATTTCCCGTCAGCTCCGTCCGTAACACCAGTGTATTGACGAAGAAGCCGATGATCCCTTCCGTCTCAAATTGCGTACGCCCTGCGATCGGCGACCCCACCACCACATCCGTCTGCTGCGTGATGCGGCTAACCAGCACATTGAACGCTGTGAGAAACAGCATGAACTGCGTGACATTGTTCTGCTTGCCCAAAACACGCGCTTCCGCCGCCAAGTTCATCGGCAGCTTCCTCGTAACCCAGGAACCTTTGAACGTCTGCTGAGCCGGACGGACTTTCTCGGTCGGCAATTCCAATAAAGGCGGTGCAGCCTTCAACTGCTTCTCCCAATACTTCCAGTGCCGCTCCATCACCTCACCACTCATCCCCTGCAACTGCCACAACGCATAGTCCACATACTGCAATGGCAATTCAGGCACAGTCGGCTCACGAAGGGCTTTGACCGTTTCATAAACTGTCGCGAATTCCTTGAAGAAAACCGTCAACGACCATGAGTCCGAGATGATATGATGCATCGTCACCAGCATCACATGATCGCGCTCTCCCAACTGGAACAGCACCGTTCTCATCAAATACCCCACCGTCAGATCAAACGGTTTGGCTGCCTCCGTCAGCAATGCCTGTTGCAGAGCCGATTCGCCTAATGATTCAAACGGCTTCGTGATATCGATGCTCTTGAGATCAGCCTTGGCTGGCTCTTGTACGATTTGCACTGGTGTTCCGTCCTCGCTCACGAAACGCGTCCGCAACGATTCGTGCCGTTGCACCATCCAATCGAGAGTCTTCTGCACCGCCACCACATCCAGCTCTCCCTGCAACCGGATCGCCGAAGGCAGATTGTAGAGCGGACTTCCCGGCTCCAGATTGTCGAAGAACCAGAGCCGTTGTTGCGCAAAAGAAAGCGGCGCCTTGCCATGCTTGGCTGCTCGCGGGATGCGGGGAGTTGCTGTCGCCGGCTTGACTGCCCCCTTGAGGCGTTTTTCCAGCAACGCCCTTTTCTCAGCGCTCAACTGCGGCTTTCCCGTTACCGTGTCATTCTCCACGATCATGTGGCGCTCCTCGCGTTAACCGCCGCTTCCTCATCACTGAGAGCACTGATTTCCTCGATCACGATCCGCTCGATCTCCGCCGCCATGGCTTCAACCGTCGGCCTTTCAAAAAAGATTTGCATAGGAAGTTCTACTTCAAAGGCACTGCGCACCCGCGAGATCACCTGAGTGACCAGCAGGGAGTGACCACCCAACTCGAAAAAATCATCATGTACACCGATCTTCGACCGCCCCAACACCTCCGACCATATCTGAACGAGGGATTCTTCGGTCTCATTCCTCGGCGCCACATACGCCTGCTCGCTCGGAGCAGCAGTGACATCAGGTGCAGGCAATGATTTGCGGTCGATCTTGCCACTCGGTGTCAGCGGCAGTTTCTCTAGGAAGACGAACGCGCTGGGCACCATGAACTCCGGCAGTTTTGCATCCAGAAACTTCTTGAGCTCAGGCCATGTGACATCGGGATTGTTGCGGACCACATACCCGGCCAGGCGCTTGTCCCCCGTTTCACCTTGATACACCGTCACCGCCGATTCCGAGACTCCCGGATGTGTTGCCAATACTGCCTCGATCTCACCCAACTCCACCCGATACCCCCGGATTTTGATCTGGTTGTCCGCCCTTCCCAGAAACTCAACGTTCCCATCTGCCTTCCAGCGCGCCAGATCGCCTGTCTTGTAAAGGCGGTTCTCAGTTCCGGGAGCAAAGATATCCGGCACAAACTTCTGTTCCGTCTGCGCGGGATTGTTCAAGTATCCCTTCGCGAGACATTGGCCACCAATGTACAGCTCGCCCACCACATTTACCGGCACTGGCTGGCGGCATGCATCCAGCACATAGAGGCACGCATTTGCCACCGGCTTGCCGATCGGCGGCAGCGCCGGCCATTCCTCCGGACGTCCATGCAATGTGTAAGCCGTGACCACATGACTTTCACTCGGTCCATATTGGTTGCACAGTGTCGCGTGTGTAGACCGCGAGAAGAAGTCGCGTATCTGCGGCGTCACTTGCAGTTGCTCACCCGCCGTATTGATCTCTTTGAGACACGGCAGATTGATCTCGTGTTCCAAAGCTGCCTCTGCGAGTTGTTGCAAAGCCACGAACGGGAGGAAGAGACGGTGAATCTGATGCTTCGCCAGAAACCGTGAAAGCGCCACGGGATCACGCCGCACTTCATTCTCGATCAACACCAGCGTCCCTCCCGAGCACCATGTGCAGAATATCTCCTGGAACGAGACATCAAAACTGAGCGAGGAATACTGCAGGGTCGAATCCCCCCGTCCCATCTTGGAATTGCGCCGTTGCCAGTCGATCAGATTGACCAAAGCCTGGTGTGGCATCGCCACACCTTTTGGCGTTCCGGTAGAACCCGATGTGTAAATGACGTATGCCAGATTCTCAGGACCAGCGACAGGACGGATGACCGCTTCAAGCGATTCTTCCGCCGTGAACCGGTCAAGTTCAACGACCTCAGCACCATGAGCAGGCAACAAACTCACCAGTGAACTCTGTGCAAGCAAAACCTTCACCTTAGCATTGCCCAGCATCGCTGCGATGCGCTCACGTGGATAAGTGGGATCCAACGGCACATAAGCTCCACCGGCCTTCAGCACAGCGAGCACCGCTATCACCATCTCCAAAGAACGCTTGGCAAATATCCCCACCGGCACATCGGGGCCTACACCTAAACCATTCAACGCAGTCGCCAGCCGACCACCCCGCTCGTTCAACTCATGATAAGTAAGGAAACAATCTCCCTGCACCACAGCGATGGCTTCAGGAGTCGCCACCACCTGCTGTCCAAAAAGCTCATGCACCGTCGGCACACTCAAAGGAGGAATCGCCGGATGATTCCATTGCACGAGAACTTTCTCTCTCTCCTCAGCGGCGAGAATCTCCAGTTCACACGCGAGTTGATACGGATTGGAAGCGATGCCTTCCAGTAGTGTCTGGAAATGTTCCAGCCAGCGTTGAATGGTGGCACCGGAAAAAAGCGCCGTGTTATAGCGGCAATCCAGTTCCAATGCACCGTTGACCTCGATGATGTTGAAGCCCAGATCGAAGTTCGTGAAGCTGTGACGGTTCGCCGCCAACCCGATCTCCAGATCACGGAAGGCAGGTGCCTGCGCCCAGTGTTCCACATTAAATGTCACTGAAGTCAGCGGCATGCGCCCCAAAGCACGGGCGACATTCAGTTTCTTGATCAAGGTCCCGAAGGTGCAATTCTGGTGCTCATAAGCCGTCACGAAAAGCTGATGCACCGCTGCCAGATAGTTATGAAACGTTTGGCGTAAACTCGCCTGAATACGCAATGGCAGGAAATTCACGCAATGCCCCACCACTGTACCGCCACGTTCTAATCCCCGGTCTGCCACCGGCACACCGATCACGATATCCTCCTGATTGCTCAGGCGTTGTAACAGGCAGGCGTATGCCGCAAGAAGGGTTTGATAAAGTGTGCAGCCATTCTTGGCGCTGAGTTTCCGCAACTCCTGCGTCAAAGATGCCGGCAAAGAACGGAATTCACGGGCACCTTGAAAAGTCCACTCATTCGGGCGCGGATAATCCACGGGCAACTCCATCACGGGCAGGCCGTCAGCAAATTGTTGCACCCAGTAGCCTTCACTGGTTTGGGCTGACTCCGTGGATGTACGGGCTGTTTGCGAATGCACAAACTCGCTCAGTTGCATGGCTTCATCCAGTTCAGGCTCCCGCCCCATCACTGCCGCCGAATACAACTCACCCAATTCACCCAGCAACCGCCCGAATGAATGTCCATCACAGATGATGTGATGAAGCGTCAGAACGAAGACATGATAGTCCTTCTCCAACCGTATCAACGATGCACGCACCAGCGGTCCCGCCACCAGATCGAAAGGTTTGCCAGCATCCGCCACCAGAAACGCATTAAGCTCTTCCTTGCGACGATCACCAGCCATCGCAATCAGATCGCGAAACTCGAAAGAAGAGTTCACATCCGCATGAATGACCTGGCCTTCACCTTCGGGCTCGATCGTGACTCGCAGGGCTTCGTGACGTTCCGTCATCCTCTCCCACGCCTGTTGCAAGCGGTCTGTCTGCAGCGTGCCACGCAGATGCAGCAGGCAGCTTTCATTGTAAGAGCAGGAAGCCACCGGGCTGATCCGTGATGCGAACCAAATCTCGCGTTGAGCCTCCGTCAAAGGTATCCGAACCGTCTCTGGCGTCTTCACTGTGGAGGAAACCACACTGCTATTAGCAGGCTCGCACTCTTCTGCCGACAGGTGTAACTCCAGCTCCGACTCAACATGCGCGGCCAGTTTTTCGATCGTTGAAAACTTATCTAGCAATTGACCAAAAGCCACACGAACTCCCAAACGCCGCTCAATCGCCAGGCTGAATTGCGTCAGGAACAGTGAATCCAATCCCAGTTCGGTGAACGTCGCATGATCTTCAACATTTCCAGATGAAAAGCCTGACAATTCGCAGAGAATGCTGCGCACAGCCGACTTCACCGTGATCGGCTCTTCATCAGCCACCAGCTTCTGGTCATGGTATCCGGTGTTTTCTGCTGGAACGGTACTCTCTTCATTCACCGTTTTCGCTGCCACCCGTGTTTCCAGTGTTTTCGCAGATGGCTCTGCGCAATAGCGTTTGTGTTCGAAAGGATAGGTTGGCAGCGAGATCAACGAGCCATTTCCTTTCCCGTGCAATGCTTTCCATTCAACCGCCACGCCAGCAAGCCAAAGCTGTCCTACCGTCCGCATCACCGCTTCTATATCTGAGCCCTCTCCCACCGCATGCGGCAGGCCGCTGATTATTGTGACCGTATTGTGAATCTCCGGCTGCATCTTGGCCAGATTGCCCAACACCTTTCCGGGACCGGTCTCCAGCAAAACTTGATGCGGCACCTGCATCAACTCATGCACGCCTTTGCCGAATAAAACCGTCTGCCGCGTATGCTTGGCCCAATACTGCGGATCAGCGGCCTCATCAGCCGTGATCCAATCGCCCGTGACGTTGGAGATAAAGGGAATCTCAGGAGCATTGCGGGTGACACCGGAAATCACTTTGACCAATGATTCCAGCATCGGCTCCGTCATCGCCGAATGGAACGCATGTGAAACCTGCAATAACGTGCAAGCCATCTGTTGCGCCTCCAACCGCTTCTTCACTTCTTCGATATGCGCTGATGGACCGGAAAGCACACAGAGGGAGGGAGAATTGACCGATGCCAAGCAGACATCCTCGCTCAAGCATGAGCTGACACTCGAAGCTGAATTGCGCACCGCCAGCATCTTGCCCGGCTCCAGCAACTGCATCATCTGCCCCCTCTTTGCCACGATCATCAATGCATCCGGCAGGCTGAACACACCAGACAAGCAGGCTGCCACATACTCTCCCAAGCTATGACCGATAAATGCACTTGGGCGGATGCCCCAACTCATCCACAACTGCGCCAAGGCATACTCCACAGTGAACAGGGCCGGTTGTGCGAATTCGGTCTGTGTAAGTTTCAATTGCGCAGCTTCAATATCAGTTCCTTTGGGAAACAGGATATCGCGCAGATCACAATCGAGATGGGGCTTCAACAAACTGGCGCAGGTATCAACTGCCTGGCGGAACACCGGCTCGCCATCATAAAGCCCCTTGGTCATGTTCACTTGCTGAGTGCCCTGCCCCGGGAACATGAACGTGACAGCCGGATTGTCACGTTTCACTGCACGATTAAAGACATTCTTATTCTCGCTCAGTGCTTGGATGGCTGCGGTGCGATCACTGCTGACACAGACACGGCGGCAGGCAAAGTCATGTCTTCCCGTTTGCAACGTATAGGCTACATCAGCGAGCTCACACTCATTATGCTCCTTCAGATACTTCACCAGATTGGCAGTAGCGACATCGAGGGCTGTCGGTGTCTTGGCCGAGATCGTCAGCACTTGAGCCGGACGCACTGGAACGTTCGGAATTTTTGGCGCTATCTCTTCCAAAACTAGATGCGTGTTCGTCCCTCCCATGCCGAACGAGCTGATGCCTGCCCGCCGGGGAAATTCACCTTCAGGCCATTCCCGCAAAGTGTTGTTCACGTAAAATGGCGAATGGGCAAAATTGATCTTCGGATTCGGCTCGCCGAAATGCAGGCTGGGCGGGATGCGCTTATGATAGAGTGACAATGCCGCCTTGATCAGTCCCGGCATGCCTGCCGCTGTATCAAGGTGACCGATATTCGTTTTCACCGAGCCAAGCGCGCAGAATCCGGTCTTCTCCGTTGTGGCGCGAAAGGCTTTGGTCAGACCTTCGATCTCAATGGGATCGCCTACCGGTGTTCCAGTGCCGTGTGCTTCGACATAGCCGATGGTATCCGCCGAAAATCCAGCCATCGCCAGGGCGGTCGCGATCACTTCCGCCTGTCCATCTATGCTCGGAGCCGTGAAACCCATCTTGGAGGAGCCATCGTTATTCAGTGCAAACCCTTTGATGACTGCATAGATCCGGTCACCATCTGCCAACGCTTCATCCAGGCGCTTCAAGACCACGATTCCCACACCTTCACCCGGGACTGTGCCTGACGCAGAAGCATCGAAAGCGCGGCAATGTCCATCAGCAGAAGCGACACCACCAGCCTGATGGAAATAACCCTGACGTTGCGGAAATGAAACGGATACGGCGCCAGCAATGGCCACATCACAATCGTAATTCAGCAAATTCTGACAGGCCACGCAGACGGCGCTTAACGATGTGGAGCAAGCAGTCTGCACCGTCATGCTCGGGCCTTTCAGGTTCAACTTGTATGAGACACGTGTGGGCAGGTAGTCCTTATCATTGCCTAAGATCAGTTGATAATTCCCCGCCTGTGCCATCAATGCCGGAGAAGTTGCCAGATTGTAAGCCAGATACGTGTTCATGCTCATACCGGCGAACACGCCGATGGAGCCATTGAATTTTTCCGGAATGCAGCCAGCGTTTTCCAATGCTTCCCACGCGCACTCTAGAAACTGACGTTGTTGGGGATCAGTGATGGTCGCTTCCTGCGGCGTCATGCCGAAGAAACCAGGATCGAAATGGTCCGCCTCGTCCAGTATACCGCGTGCCCGCACATAATTCGGCGCGTCTTGCGGCTGTTGGAATGCTTCTTCGATTCCGTTGAAGAAAGCGATGGATTCTACTCCCCCGCAGAGATTGCGCCAAAATTCATCGATATTGCGCGCCCCCGGAAAGCGTCCCGCCATGCCGATGATCGCTATGCCGTGTGTATTTTCCTCAGTGCTCATACAGTCACCTCATCCCGTTGCCGGGCTTGAAGACCTCTCTGTTTCATTTTTCCTCGTTGAAGCACTGCATTCATGGTTTGGCCCTTACTGCCGCCTAGGTGAGCTGCAAGTGAAGATGGGGTCGTGTATTGGAATAATTTCGCCAAAGGCATGTCCGCGCCCAATTGCTCCTTCAACTTTGCCTGCATCTGCACCACGAGCAGGGAATGACCGCCCAGATCGAAGAAGTTGTCGTGCAAACCGATCTCTGATGCGCTTACACCCAGCAACTCCGCCCAGATGGTGATGATGCGATTCTCCATCGCTGAACCGGAAGCAAGCGAAGCGGGCTTTGAAATCACAGTCGCTTTCTCCGGCTTGGGCAATGCCTTCCGGTCGATCTTGCCATTGGGAGTCAGCGGAAGTTTATCCAAGAACAAGTAAACCGAAGGAATCATCGCCTCGCTCAAAATCTCTTTCAGCGCGCGCTTCAGGTCAACGATCGTAGGGGCTGCATCCATCGACTTCACCAGATACGCCACCAGTTGCGGCTCCTTCCCATCATCAGCCCGGGCGATCACCACTGCTTCAGCAATGCCCTGAGTGCGTTGCAATACAGTCTCGATCTCGCCCAACTCGATGCGTTGCCCACGGATCTTCACTTGATTGTCCACGCGGCCGAGGCATTGCAACGTACCGTTCTCCAGCCAGCGGGCCAAATCACCGGTGCGATAGATACGCCTGCTGTCGCCCGCAAGAAACGGGTGCGGAAGAAATCTCTCGGCCGTCAATGCTTCACGGTTCAGATAGCCACGCGCCACACCTTCACCGCCGATGTAAAGTTCGCCCACTTCACCGATGGGCAGCGGTTGGAGCGTTTCGGACAGTACATAGACCTCCGTATTGGCAATGGGATGGCCGATGGAAACCTGCGTATCACCGCGCTGGATATGCTGGACCGTAGACCAGACCGTGGTCTCTGTGGGCCCATACATGTTAAAGACACCGTTAGGGCTGGTCTCGCAAAGTTGCCCGACCAACGAAACCGGCAATGCTTCTCCGCCCAGCAAAAGTCGTTTCAAACGACGGATCGCGGCTTCCGCACTGGAGTCACCCAACAATCCTTTCAACAAAGACGGGGTGCACTGAAAATGGGTAACTTCGTGCCGGATGATCTGTTCGGGCACCGTCATGCCACTCGCTGCAGCCAGTGTGCTGGTGCCACCGGGTTGGATCACCACCTTAAACCCACGTGCCAGAGTCCAGAAGAGTTCCAGCACTGAGATGTCGAACGAAATGCTCGTCACCGCCAACCATGTTCCGGGTTCAGCGCCCAGTTCGCGGTCCATGGCCACAAAGAAATTGCTGACATTACGATGCGTCAGCATGACGCCTTTCGGCTGACCGGTGGAGCCAGAGGTGTAGATCACGTAGGCGAGGTTGCCGGATGAAACGGAAGTAACCGGCGCATACGCCAAAGACTCATTTGCCTCCTCCAAACGGATCACTTGAACACCAGCGGGATTTGCCTCGAAATTCTCTGCGCCATACTTCAGCAAAACCTTGGCACCGGAATCCTGCAGCATGTAAGTCAGGCGTTCTTGCGGGTATGTGGGGTCTAAGGGGACGTAAGCAGCGCCGCTTTTCCAGATGGCCAGCAGACCGATCATCATCTCCAGAGAGCGTTCCGCCAAGATTGCGATCCGATCATCCGGCCGTGCGCCTAGGTTTTGCAACCTCACGGCCAGCGCATTGGCGCGCTGGTGCAGTTCCATATAGGTCAGAGTTTTATCTCCGTAGATGACTGCCGTGGCATCGGGAGTTTTGCGGCATTGCTCTTCGAGGAGCTGATGCGCGCACTTGTCCGCAGGAAAAGGCATCTCCGTGGCATTCCAATCAAAAAGCACTTTTTGGCACTCATCATCGGAAAGCTGTGGTTGGATGATTTCTATCCCATCCCGCAGCGGGCATGCCCCCTGCTCTGTCCCCGCATCTGCCATTGGCAACACTGAATCCTTCATGACCTTGTATCTCGTGGGTCTACCAAAACTGCATAAGTGGTAAGCTAATTGCGGGCGAAGACACAGTGGGTGTAGACCTTACTCTGGGGGTGTATCTCCACCATATCGCACGGCCGTTTGCGGGTATTTTGGCGCAGAGACCGGGAAAGGCCCCATTACGCGAAAACCGGACCTGTCACATGCTTCGGGCGGACGAACTCAAACACAATGCCCTTTAACCAATTCCCGGGTCCAGAACAGTGAGAACTTTATGGCCACTTTCCCCTTTGTCATGTGCGGCGTGCCTTTCGATCAGGTCACGATGGATGAATCAGTCGAGATCGTGCAGAAGATGATCCGCTCACGACGCCCTCACCACATCGTCACCGCCAATGTCGACTTTCTGGTGCAATCACTGCATGACGAAAAATTGCATCAGATATTCTTGGATGCCGACCTTCTCCTCTGTGATGGCACACCTTTGGTCTGGGCTTCACGTTTGCTCGGTCACCCATTACCGGAACGCGTCGCCGGTTCTGATCTCGTCCCGCGCCTCATGGAGTTGGCCGAAAAGAAAAATTACCGCATTTTCCTTTTAGGCGGCAGTCCTGAAGCCAATGAAGCCGCTGTCAAGAATCTGGAAGAGCAACACCCTCGCCTGATCATCGCGGGACATTACTCACCACCCTTTGCTCCCTTGAAGGACATGGACCATGAAGGCATCTGCCAACGTATTCGCGAAGCCGATGCTGACATCCTGCTCGTGTCCTTCGGTTGCCCCAAACAGGAGAAATGGATATCCATGAACTATCAGGCTCTGGGTGTGCCTGTAGTGATCGGTGTGGGCGCAGTGATTGATTTCTACGCCCGTCGCGTCAAACGCGCCCCAGTCTGGATGCGTGAATCCGGCTTGGAATGGGTCTATCGCCTTTCACAGGAACCGCGCCGCCTCTTTCGCCGTTATGCGGTAGATCTTTACGGCTTCGTCACCGCCATGTTGATGGAAAAGTGGCACGATCAACATCCGCCAGAAATTCCCCTGCTCCATGGGCCCATTGAAGTGGAGGAAACCAAGTGGCGCCGGATTCATATACCTGCGCGCTTGGATTCGAACTTGATCACAGATCATGCGGTCTTCTGGCACCACGTGAGCCATCACGATTACCTGTTGAATCTCGAAAACGTGGAATTCATCGATGCCGTAGGCGCAGGCATGCTCATCCGCCTGCATCAAAGGTTGAAGCAGCAAGGCCACGCACTGCTGCTGCTTAATCCTTCGCCGACCGTTCTGATCACGCTCAAACGCCGCCGCCTTCTCCAGCATCTGACCGTGGTAAAAAGCGAAGAGGAAGCCGCACAGAAAACTTCCCCACGCGCTGAGATCCACTCTTTGCCGATGGCGACACCTCTTGCCGCTTAACACCCAATGAACATCGGGATATCCACCTCCGTCGTCCAACGTGGCAAAACCGGTGTGGGCCAATATCTGCTGGCTCTCACCAAGGCGTTAATCGAAGCCGAGACCGAACATCAGTTCACGCTTTTCGTCTTAGAGGAAGATTTGCCGCTATTCGAATTCGCCCGTGACAGCGTGAAATTGGTTCCAGTCGCAGAACGTTATCGTCCGGCCGTCAAAAACATCCTGTGGCATCAGGCTATCCTTCCTGGCCTTGTGCGGCACGAACAGATCGATGTGCTGCACATCCCGAGCTACCGCCGAATGCTTTGGCGGCAGCCCTGCCCCATGGTCGCCACCATTCACGACCTCGCACCTCTGCGGGTCAAAGGTAAATACGATTGGAAACGGACGTTCTATGCCAGTGGCGTTGTGAAGCATCTGGCTCGCCGACAAGACCACATCATTTCCGTCAGCAAACACACAGCCGAAGACATCCAGCATTTCTTTCACCTTCCCCAACCGCAAATCACGGTGATTCACAATGGCGTAGATCACCAGCGGTATTCGGCCATCGGAGCGCAAGCATCCAAGAAGCTCATTGCGGAACGTTATGGTCTTAAACAGCCATTTTTCCTGTATATCTCGCGCTTGGAGCATCCCGCCAAAAACCATGTCCGTCTGATCCAGGCATTTGAAATGTTTCAGGAGAAAAACTCTCCCTGGCAACTTGTGTTTGCTGGAAGCGATTGGAACGGAGCCGATGTCATCCACAACGCCATCAGTAAATCACGTTGCAAGAACTCCATCCACAGTCTCGGCTTTGTCCCTGACGAAGTCGTGCCCGATTTGATGCGCGCCGCTGATGTGTTCGTCTATCCTTCGCTTTACGAAGGTTTTGGGCTGCCTATTGCTGAAGCCATGGCCTGCGGAGCGCCCGTCATTTGCTCAAACTGCAGCAGTATGTTGGAAGTGGCAGGCGATGCCGCTGCCACCGCAGATCCGGAAAATGTAGTCGCCCTCAAATGGCAACTTCTGCGTCTGGCGGGCAATCCGCGCTTGCGCGAGCAACTCTCCCAAGCCGGCTTGCAGCAAGCCCGTCTCTTCGACTGGAAGCGCACCGCATCCGCTACACTTAAAATCTACGAACAGGTCGCCCGCAAAGAGGCGTGTATCAGGACCAGTGACCTGATCGCCAATACCAAGTGAAACGAAGGCTAACCGTTATCGCCTTAGGGTGTTCACCCCAACCAAGGTTTTCAGAAACCCAAATCCGTGCATCTTCCTCAATAAAATCGGGCTTTTTCTTCTACGCCATGTTTCGTGCCAAAACCTGTGCGTGCAGTTTGACTCTCACCCGCCCAAGTACATATGTGGAAATATGCAATGCCGTGACATGCATCATTTCAATTAAGGCCAACGCCTGTGACGCATTGCCAGCTTGCTCATTTTAAGACTAATCCCATGAAGAACACACAAAAACTCCTCTTAACCCTCATCCTGCTTTGCGCCCATGCAGCCGCGTGGGGCCAAACCGAAGTTTTGATCACTCAAGGGCGCGCGGCGCTTGCTGCCCATGACATGCCCACTGCCACCCTGCGTTTCAGCGAGGCTGTCCAGAGCAATGCCAACCATGAGACCGCCAATTTCTTTTACGGCCTCACTCGGATATTGAATTCCGCCCATACTTCGGCAGGTCAAAATTTCCTAAACCAGCTCGGTATCAGCGCCAGCGGTCGCAACATCTACGAATGGGATGCGACTGTGGCTGAGGATGGCAACGGTGATCCCGAGGCCCCTTCAGGCATGTCCGCCTCCGCCTTTACCGTACATCTTCGGAATCAGATTCTGCCTGAGATTGTGAATGCAGAAGCCAATCTTGCCAAAGTTGTCAGCCCTTCATTTCGTGTCTCGCTTACGGCGGATGAAACCGGTAGCAGCGCAGTGGACATCGATTACGCAGATGTCTTGATGCTGCGTGCGCTTCTGAAAGGTTTGAACTATTGGATCTACACCGTGAATTCATGGAATACGGATGTGCAACTGATCACCTTGAAAAGTCTGGCGGTCAATCAAACCTTGAATGCCAAGGACTTGCTGACCGCATACCCGCAACTCTTCACCTTCACCACCACGGCAGATCAAACCGCTGCAAGGACCGCTTTTGAAGATTTCGTCACATTCTACCTGAATGCATCGCTCGCCATCCGCAACCGCTCTTCCCAGACGGACCTTCTGTTTCAATACGATACGGACATGGCTGTGCGGGAAGAGAATTTCCGGCAAACCATCACTGAATTAAAGACATCTCTTACCTCGCCCAACACCGCTCTCACCCAGGCGCCCGGCTTGACTTTCAGCCTTGCAAATCACTTCTCCGCTTCCGGTGCCCCAAGAAACTTTCTGCCCAAGTTCTCTGGTGATGCATTTGTGCGCGGCACGCTCCCGGATGTCACTTTCGGCGGTGTAGCCATGGGCCTGAAGCGTTCTGACATCGAAGACTTCCTCAGCGATGTCACCCTTTCTGTGCCGAACATTCTGACTGTCACCTATGAGGGAAATCAGGCCAGTGGATTCAGCACCTTGCTGATCTCCGACATCGCCTACAATGAAACATTCACGCTCTACACCGGCACTGAAATCCCGTTCAACCCACCCACTGCGATCCCTGTAGAATACAGTTTCGTGAGCACGGATGCGAATGGCAACCGCCGGATCGAAACCACCTACACCACGCCTGCCGGATCGCCTGCCAGCTTCTTTACCATCCAATCCGTCGACACCATCTTGGTTCAGGGTTATGTGTATGACAGCTTTAGATTCCCGGTTTCCGGCGCACTCGTCCGTTTGCGTGATGATCATTCCCAGTTCACCTTCACCTCACTGGACGGCTACTATTCCATGGTCTTGCCGCAACGCGCACGCCTGCCCTATACCGCGTATCGGCTGGAAGCGATTGATGAGTTACTTGGCACGGTACAGACGGGTTACCGTTTTAGAAACGAAACGACTGACATCCAATTCGCCCCTCCGGCCATCACACCTCCCACTCCGGCAAATGACAATTTTGCCAACGGAATCACGATCTCCGGTCTCCCTGTTACCACGAGCGGAACCAATGTCGGCGCGACACGCGAAGCTGGCGAACCACAGCATACTGACATCAACGATCCTTTTGCCGGCCGTCAATCTGTCTGGTGGTATTGGACATCGACAGTCACAGGACCTGTGGAGATCAACACTTCGGGCAGCAACTATGATACATTGCTGGGTGTTTATACTGGCAGCAGTGTGGGTGCCTTGACACAGGTGGCAGCAAATGACGGCCATCCAGAAGACGACTATCAGATCAGCAGAGTAACCTTTAATGCTGTGACTGGCACGATGTACCGCATTGCGGTGGACGGCTGGCGCTCAGCCAATGGCTCGATCACGTTGAACATCAAGACTCCTTGATCTTGTTCTTTTTATACAGGAGCGGCTTCATCTGAAGCCGCTTTTTTGGGCAATGTTCTGCGCCAACAAAAACCTCCGGCCCTAACGGACCGGAGGTTTTCTCGCCACGAAGGGCATCGGCCCTTCATGATTCATCATGGGCAAGCTCATCTCGGGCAGCCTTGGTTTCAAGCTGGCCGCGTTCGCGTTTGCATTCAGATGGATCAACATCCTCGTAAAATTGCTGGTTCAGTTTTGCTTGTGCACTCTCTGTCATCACACGCCGGGCAAAGACCAAAGTCTTGTTCACTGTTCCACTTACCACCACGCGTTCCCCTTTCATCGCAGCCTCATAGCCATCCTTGGCCACATCTTGTGGGGCCATGAGGTTGGCTTTTTGAAACGCACGTGTGGTAAGCATATCTGCCTTAGGAAAGAAATCCGTATCGGTAGGACCCGGGCACAAGGCAGTAACGGTGATATCCGAATTCTCCAGTTCCGTGGCCAGAGCTTCGCTGAATGAGAGCACGAATGCCTTGGTGGCGTGATAGACTGCCAGCAGCGGTCCAGGTTCAAAGCTCGCCACTGATGCAGTATTCAGAATACGACCATGACCTCTTGCAAGCATTGAGGGAAGGAAGCACTTCGTCATACGGACGACCGCCTCCACATTGAGGTGGATCATGCTGATGTCTTTTTCCAGCGGTATTTCCCAGAAACGGCCGCGTTGTCCCATCCCGGCGTTGTTGACCAGAATTTCCACCTGAATACCGGCACGATAAAGTTCGTCAAATATTTCATCAGGCGAATTGGGCCTCTCCAGATTCTTGCCAATGGAGTAAACGTCCACGCCATAAGTGTCGTGGAGTTCGTTCGCCACTGACTGCAGTTCTCCGAAATCCGGTGCCACAAGAACAAGCGGATGTCCGTGTTTCGCAAACTCCCGGGCCAGGCTGAGACCGATGCCGCTGGAAGCACCTGTGATCAAAGTAGTATGCGCGTTCATAAAGGGGAATCTCCCGTCAAGCGGCTCTAATATCTAACGGGGTAATCACCCCAAGTTTTTCCAGAACAAAACTCTTCTCCAGCAGTTGACGAAAACATCTTTAACATTCTGAAGGTTGGACAGGCCGCTTTCCGTCGCTTGTCTTTTACGGCTTTGTCAGGCTTCATATCGGCATGAACCGCCGCCAATTCCTCCGCGACAGCTCCGCCGCGCTTGCGTTCACCGCAGCCGCCAGTTACGTCCCCACCACTTTCGCCGCTGATAAGGCCAAGCGCGTAGGCCTCATCGGCTGCGGTTGGTATGGCAAAAGCGATTTGCTTCGCCTTGTTCAAGTCGCACCTGTCGAAGTCGTTTCTCTCTGTGATGTCGATTCCAAGATGCTCTCCGATGCCGCAGACATCGTCTCAACACGTCAGGTATCGAAGAAGAAACCACGCACTTACGGCGATTATCGCAAGATGCTCGCTGAAAAAGATCTCGATATCGTGCTCATCGCCACACCGGATCACTGGCATGCACTCGCGATGATCGATGCAGTGAAAGCTGGCGCAGACGTCTATGTGCAGAAGCCTACGAGCGTTGACGTCGTGGAAAGCCAGGCGATGCTCGCTGCCGCGCGTAAGTACAATCGCGTGGTGCAAGTCGGCACCCAACGCCGCAGCACACCGCATCTCATGGAAGCACGTGAGCAGATTGTGAAAGCGGGCAAGCTCGGCAAGATCGCCCACGTGGAGATTTGCTGCTACTATCAGATGCGTGCGAAGAACAATCCGCCAGACATCGCACCACCAGCGAACTTGGATTACGAGATGTGGACCGGCCCTGCCCCGATGCGTCCTTATAATGATTTGATCCACCCCCGCAGATGGCGTGCCTTCATGGAATATGGCAATGGCATCGTGGGCGATATGTGCATTCACATGCTCGACATGGTTCGCTGGATGCTTGAACTAGGCGCACCAAAACGAATCAGTTCGAGCGGGGGCATCCTGATGGACAAAGCAAGCAAGGCGAACATCAGTGATACGCAAACCGCGACGTTTGAATTTGATGGTCTCAATGTGGTGTGGACGCATCGCACCTGGGGCGCACCGCCTGACCCTGAGTATCCATGGGCTGCCATCATCTATGGTGAGAACGGAACGCTCAAAGCCAGCGTGAATAAATACGATTTCATTCCCCGAGGCAAAGGCGAAACCATCAAGAAAGATGTGGTGATGGAACTGGAACAGTATCCCGAGGACAAGGATGAGAAGGATCTGGAGAAGCACGTCGCTCCGGCCATCCGCGGTCACATGAAAGATTTCCTCGCCGCCATCGAGAAACGCAGCAAACCAGTCGCCGATATCGAGCAAGGTGTCATCTCCAGCGTCGCAAGCATTCTTGCCAATGTGTCTCTGGAAGTAGGCCGCACTCTCCAATGGGATGCAGCCAAAGGCCAGATCGTGAATGATCCTGAAGCGAGCAAGCTGCTGATGCGCCCGTATCGCGCACCCTGGACTCATCCCACGCCCGATAAAGTTTAAGCCTGCTTACAACTTCACCACCACCATGGCGGCACTCTGTGCCGCCATTTCTTTTTATATGGACGGCCTTCGTCAGCCTCGCTAGCGTCGCCATCGTTCCACAAACACACAACTCATGAGCCCATTCCTCGCAGAATTGATTGGGACCATGCTGCTCATCATTTTGGGCGATGGCGTGGTCGCAAACGTCGTTCTACAACAATCGAAAGGCCAAAACAGCGGCTGGATCGTGATCACCGCTGGCTGGGCATTTGCCGTCACAGTCGCAGTTTACTGTGTGGGAGCCATCAGCGGCGCACATTTGAATCCCGCTGTGACCATCTCCATGGCCAGCATCGGGTTGCTAAATTGGTCGCTCGTCCCCGTTTACATAGCGGCTCAAATACTAGGTGCTTTTCTAGGTGCCGTTCTCGTTTGGCTCGCCTACCTGCCTCACTGGGAACTTACCAAAGACCCAGGTGCCAAGCTCGCCGTGTTCTGCACCGGTCCGGCTGTGCGACGCCCCGCTTCCAATCTCATCACGGAAATCATCGGCACCTTCGTTCTCGTGCTGGGCGTGCTCGCCGTGTTGTCTCCGAGGAACTTGGTGCCGAACTCGGGCTTCGATGTAGGCTTCGGACCTTGTCTGGTCGGCGTCATCGTGTGGGCGATCGGACTTTCTCTGGGTGGACCGACGGGCTATGCGATCAATCCGGCGCGTGATCTGGGACCGCGTATCGCTCATGCGCTATTGCCAATCTCTGGCAAAGGTCATTCTGACTGGAGCTATGCATGGGTCCCAATCGTCGGTCCGCTTGTCGGCGGTGTGATTGGAGCGTTTTTCTATATTATGTTATGGCCTTGAGCGTCGTAATGGCGCGATCTCCCTCACCGAAAACTTCTTTACCTCCACATCCACTTGGTCCGTACGGAAGTAAACCGCCGGACATCCTTCGGTGATGATGTAGTCCTGAGGGCGATCACACCCCGCCTTCATCCCGCGCCAACCGCCCATGTCCGTAAATTCGGATACCAGCTTCCATTCGTTTTTTTCTTCAACGTCCAGATACATCTCTAGCTTTACGTGCTTGCCGTCGTCGAGATTGCGACACACATATTTCATCCCGATCCATTTTCCTTCCGGCACCGTCGGCCAAGGTCTGGGTGTCGGCTCCGGTTTCAGCCCGGCATAACCACCCGTGTGCCAGAGTTCTTTTTTGAAACCGCATTGGCCGTCGAATCTAGCCGTGGCGTGATAGCTGGTACCTTCGCACGGCACATAGTCGTTGTGCTTCTCACCACTGCGCGCGCTCAGGTAAAACGCCTGATAATCCATCTGCTTCGCCTGTTTCCCGCGTTTCACATAAACCGTCATCTCCACATTAGTCCAAAGCGGGCCGATGTATTGTCCATTGGCCGTCTTGGGTGTTACCACTTTCAGACGAGTCAATCCGGCCTTCACGGAAGCGACACCATCCTTGATGCGCAGATCGCCATCTTCATTAACAAAGAACGGGTCGGCAGAATCCAAGCTATAAGACTTCACCACGCGCTCTTTATCCCATTGCGCAAACCACTCGCGACCGCCTTTCGCTGTGGGATTCAAGACACTGACGCCGAAACGGTCTTTGGCTTTCTCAGACGACTGCGCAAAGATGCTGCCATGCAACAGACAAGCAGATACTATCGCTAACACCATCCAACGAAGTGATCTCATAAGACTCAAGTTCATTAAGGCAAAGGCGCAATCTCGCGCACAGAAAACTTCTTCACTTCCACATCCACTTCATCGGTGCGGAAATAAACCGTCGGCCGCCCTTCTGTGATGATGTAGTCCTGCGGACGGTCGCAGCCGACTTCTTCCCCTTTCCAACCGCCCTTGTCCGTGTATTCGGATACCAGCTTCCACTCGTTCTTCTCCTCGGCATCCAGATACAGCTCCAGCTTTACATGCTTGCCGCCATCTACATTGCGACAGACGAACTTCAGACCGATCCATTTATCTTCGGGAATCGTCTTAACAGGTTTCGGCGTTGGCAACGGCCTCAAATCCGTATAGCCACCGGAATGCCAAATCTCTTTCTTGAAGCCGAACTTGCCATCGAATCTGGCCGTGGCGTGATAACTCGTGCCATCACACGGCTTCGTATCACTGTGCTTCTCTCCGCTGCGAACACTCAGGCAGAACGATTGATAATTCAGCTTCTTGGCGATCGGACCGCGCTTCGCATAGACCGTCATCTCCACATTCGTCCACAGCGGGCCACTGTATTTCCCCTCTTTGTCCTTGGGTGAAAACACCCGCAACCGCGTGATACCGGCTTTGATCGAAGCCACGCCATCCTTGATCTGCAAGGTTCCATCGCTATTCACAAACAGCGGATCAGCCGGATCGGTGCCGCTCTGTTTCACCGTCCGTTCCTTATCCCATTGCGCGAACCACTCACGCCCATCCTTCAACGTCGGATGCAGCATGATCACAGCGAAACGATCATTGCCCGCATCTGCCGCATGTAATTGCACGCATGCGGCCAGCAAAAGAACCACGCTGATGATTTTGAGATAACGCATAGGATCACAATTTCATCGCGAAGTGTATCTGACGGCCCACCTCTTTGAAACCACACGAAGGATACAGATGATTGCCCACTTCATTGTAAGCCATCGTCTCGATCATCGCGTATTCCATCCCTTGCTCACGGAAGTAAGCCAGCGCGTGTTCGATCAGTTTGCGTCCTAACCCCTGCCCGCGCGTGGAAGCATCCACTGCGAGGTTCGGGATGCGCCCCTTGCCCAATTCACGGTCAATGCGCGTAGTGATGTAGCCGACGACCTTTTCACCGTTCACCGCTACAAATACGCCTGAGGGATTCGCCGCCACATCGTCATCGATATGACGCGCCTTGCGCCAGCGCCAATCGTGACCGTTCAGGATGCCACATTCCTCTTCCACCTTTTGATCGATGGCGATGCCTTCAAAGCCTTCCAGCGTGAGGCGCTTGAGTTCCGCCAGATCGCCCGGCTGGTAAACACGGATGTGGAGTTGCATTCCGCTAGCATAAGAAAACCGGGCGAGGACTCAAATCCTTACGCCCGGTTTTTCATGAGATATTTAATCGGTCACTTGAAGTCCGCTTCCATTACGATGCGATAGCGCGCCTTGCCTGCACGCAAGTGTTGAATGGCCTCGTTCACCTTCGACATCGGAAACACTTCCGTCACCGGAGCGATCTGATGGCGCGCGCTGAAATCCAGCATAGTCTTCACCGTGGCCGGACTGCCGAGCGGCGAACCGGAGATGGATTTCTGGCCGCCGATGAGCGAGAACGCCGCCACGGGGATCGGCTCCAGCACGGCACCGACGAAGTGTAACCGTCCTTTCGGAGACAGCGCACCGATGATGGTGTTCCAGTCCATCGACGCATTCACGGTGGAGATGATGAAGTCCAGCGAACCGGCGATTTTTTTCATCTGCGCGGCATCCTTGGAATTGATGACCTGATGCGCGCCCATCTTCATGGCTTCATCGCGCTTGGAATCGCTGGTGGTGAAAGCCGTGACTTCGCAGCCCCATTTGTTCAGGAATTGCAAGGCCATGTGCCCTAACCCGCCGATGCCGATGACGCCCACGCGATCCGTCGGCTTCACACCGCATTGCACAATGGGATTAAAGACCGTGATGCCGCCGCAGAAAAGCGGACCGGCTTTCGCGGCATCCAGCTTGTCCGGCAAGGGCGTGGCCCAGGCCCAATGAGTGCGCAGACGATCAGCGAAACCGCCTTGGCGACCGATGAGGGTTTCCTCCGCATTCGGGCAAAGGTTGTGATTGCCGGAGAGGCATTGCTGGCAGGACATGCAACTGCCGGAGAACCAGCCCATGCCCACAGTCTGTCCGATCTTCAAGCCCTTGGCCTGTTCGCCGAGGGCGACGATCGTGCCCACGGCTTCGTGGCCGGGCACGAACGGGAACGCGCTGCGTCCCCATTCATTATCCAGCATGGAAAGGTCTGAGTGACAGATGCCGCAGTGGGTCACCTTGATCTCGACTTGCTCCGGCTTCAGTGGGCCGGGATCGAAATCGAACGGAGTCAATTTACCACCGGCCTCACGGGCCCCATACGCACGAAACTTGTCACTCATACGCTCTCCAATCGCTGGTCGTTTTGTTGATGTTACGCGGTCACCGGTTGCAGCACCGGGTAATCAGTATAGCCGCGTTCATCGCCGCCGTAAAATGTGTTTTGATCCGGCGCATTCAATGGCGCTCCAGCGCGGAAACGCTCAACCAAGTCCGGGTTCGCGATGAACGGAATACCGAAGGCCACGAGATCCGTCTCGTCCTCATTGATGCTGTGTGCCGCCGAAGAGGCATCGTAACCCGCATTTGCAATGAACGGGCCTTTGAACGCCGCGCGCATGGACGGCGATACTTGCACTCCGGGAGCCGCCAGGAAGTGACCGGGCTTGCCTTCGAGCACATGCAGATACGCGAGCTTGAAGCGGTTCAGAATCTTCGAGGCATGTGTGAACGTGGCGACCGGATCGCTATCGCGCATGTCGTTGTAAGGATTCGTCGGAGAGAGACGCACACCCACATGTTCGCCAGACCATGCGCCTACGACTGCGGAAGTGACTTCCAGCAGGAAGCGGCTGCGGTTCGCGATGCTCCCGCCGTAATCATCCGTGCGCTGGTTCGAGCCATCGCGCAGGAATTGATCGATGAGATAACCATTTGCCGCATGGATCTCCACACCATCGAAACCAGCTTCACGAGCGAGCTTCGTCGCACGAACGTAATCCTCAATCACGCCAGGGATTTCATCCGTCTCCAAGGCACGCGGAGTCACATAGGGTTTCGTGCCGCTGGCAGTATGAGCGTTGCCTTGTGCCGCGATGGCAGATGCGGAAACAGGCAACGCGCCATTGTGGAAATCAGGATGCGAGGCGCGGCCCATGTGCCAGAGCTGGAGGAAAATACGTCCACCAGCCTGATGCACGGCTTCCGTCACGGGCTTCCAGCCTTCCACATGCGCTTGCGTGTAGATGCGCGGGGCATTCACCCAGCCGACACCTTGCGCGGAGATCGCGGTGGCCTCGCTGATAATGAGGCCCGCTGAAGCGCGCTGGCGGTAATACTCGATCATGCGCGGATGCGGCGTGCCATCCGCATGCGCACGACCGCGCGTAAGCGGGGCCATGACGAGGCGGTTAGGGAGCTTCAAAGCACCGGCCTTGAACGGAGAGAAGAGGATTTCGTGGCTCATAACATTGGAGATTTTGTGGGTTTAATATTTTAAGATCACTGTGCGGTTAAACCGCCATCCACGGTGATGGATTGACCGGTGATGAAGGAGGAATCGTTCGACGCGAGGAACACCACGGTGTTCGCGATCTCATCCGGCTGGCCGATGCGACCGATCGGATGCAGGCTCGCCATGAATTTGCCGACTTCGGAATCTGCCCCGCCGGCGAAGCGTTCGAACATTTCCGTCTGGATCACCGCGGGCGAGATGGCGTTCACGCGAACACCCAGCTTGGAATATTCCAGCGCGGCGGATTTCGTGATGCCCAGCACGGCGTGCTTGCTCGCGACATACACACTGGCGTTCGGCATACCGATGAGGCCGAGCGCAGAAGAGGTGTTGATGATGGAGCCGCCGCCGCTCTTGAGGATCGCGGGGATCTGATATTTCAACGAGTTGAACACGCCTTTCACATTGATATCGAACACGCGCTGATACTCTTCTGCCGTGAATTCAGCGGAGGTGGCGTGTTTGCCTTCCACACCAGCGTTGTTGAAGGCGATGTGCAGCGCACCGAATTTCTCGATCGTCTTGTTCACGAGATTGGCGACGTCCGCTTCGTTCGCTACGTCCGTTTTCACGAAGAGACCTTGGCCACCTGCGGCCTCGATCTGGCGCACGGTCTCCTGCCCTTCGGATTCACGACGTCCGCTGACGACGACTTTTGCTCCGGCTTTGGCGAGAGCGACGGCTGAGGCGCGACCGATGCCGCTGGTTCCGCCGGTGACGATGGCTACTTTGTTTTGAAGTTTCAGGCTCATATGTGTGTTTTAGTTAGAAGGTTTGGGGTTTCTGGTTTTTGGTTTCGAGTTTTTAAGAGCGGCTGATTTCGGGTGAAATCAGCCGCTTGAATTTTCGCTTACGCAGTCACGGTGGTTAAGGCTTCGAGCTTGGTGAGGACGGTGCGTTTGCCTACTGCGCCCAGTGTAGTGTCACGCACTTCACCATCGCGGAAGTAGAGCAGCGTGGGCATGGCCTGCACGCCGTAGCGCTGGGCGATCTCCGGGTAGTTGTCCACGTTCAGCTTCGTGACTTTCAGGCGACCGGCCTGCTCCGTGGCGATCTCTTCCAGCGTGGGCGCAAGCATCTTGCACGGGCCGCACCAGTCGGCATAAAAGTCCACGACGACAGGCTGGGAGGATTGCAGCACTTCGCTCTCGAAGTTCGCATCAGTCAGTTCAATGGTATTTTTCATATTCAGTTTCAGTTGAGGTTGCGGTTTCTAAATTTTTGAGTTCGTGAATCACGCGGCCAAGGCAGCGAGGCGATGTCCATGGCGGACGGCGTTCTGCCGCACGGCCCAGGTGTTCACCGCTTGCACCTTCTCTTCCGCCAAGGTCGGGAACAGCAAGTGCGGATAGGTGGTCTCCCACGCGAGCGCTTCTGCCTCGTTCAAGGCGAGCTGCACCATGTGGTCATGATCCTCGCGAAGATTGTTGAACTTGCTCTTCAAATTCTCCCGCGCCTGCTCAATGGCATTCAGCACCTTCTGGCATGCACCGATGGCGGCGATGTGACCGCAGACCGAGTTTTGGCTGACTTCGTGATTGTGAGTTTGTGTGTTCATATCGCGCTTTCCTGTAGTTGACTATTTAGTAAAGTTTTAGTTCAAAAAAATTTTAAGCCGACACCACTTCTACGTTTGTCGCACCCATGATGGCCAGCATACCGGGATAGAGATCTTTCAAGATGGCCGGATCGTTATGGATGCGCGCCTGGGTCATCACGCCTTCCATGTAGGCGAAGATCATACGCGCCATGATGGCCGGTTCCCCTGCCCGCGCCAGACCTTCGGCTTGGGCATCACGAATGGTACTCTCAAGATACTTGCGGTAACGGCCCAAAACATCCTGAACCGTGAGGCGCAATTTATCGTCCTGAGTGCAGATCTCCGCACCAAGCGTGAAGATCGGGCAACCCAGCACGGAACCGCAACTGCAGCGCATTTCCGACTGTTTCTGGAACGAATTATCGCAGTAATTCTTCAAGCGTTCCAAGGGCGCCACGGAAGGAGAAAACGTCTCATCCATCTTAGGGCGGTACTCTTCCCAATTCGCCAGCAAGGCCGCAGAGGCCAGATCCGCCTTGGACTCGAAGAAGTAGTAGAAACTGCCCTTCTTGACGCCCGCCTTGTCACAGATGAGGTCGATGGTGGTGCTGCCGTAGGAGCCTTTCCAAATCAGCTCCAACACAGCTTCCATCAACCGCTCTTTTGCATCGCTCGTGCGTCCCATATGTTTTCCGTTTCTGAGAGCAACCTATCTTAATTTACTATTTAGTCAACTATCTTTTAGGCGAATATTTTATAAGCCGATCTCCTGTCACAAATCATGATCAAAACCTCACTTCTTATTCGTTGCTTCAGAGTTGGATTGTGGAAGAAGCCTGACCTCAGGTTTGATCAGCATCAGCTCTCCCAAATCTGTCAACTTGCCAGCGGGGATCACCACTACGTCATTCGTAAATCCGGCGATCATGCGCGGACCCCGGAAAACCACATTGGAATTAGGGTCGAGCTTTCTCTCAACCCTGAGTTCCAAACGATAATTTCCGGGTGGAACATCGTAAACTGAGATCGAACCATCCGCATTCACTGAAAAGGCATATTCCTGGCGTGCTTTTGCCGCCGAACGATATGCCTCTGTCCGCATATACTGAACGTTTTCACCAGGTTTGGGAGCCCGCTTCTCCACCTGCCATGGCCATTGCACAGGAGATTTCTCCAAACGGGCGAACAGACTCGTCCCCGCCCAATCGAACGGGGCCTTCTCCGGCATGAATACCTTGGCACGGACTAAAGCACCTTTTCCTCCCAGCGAGACATTCACTTTCTGGCCGGGAGCCACTACCACAACAGTATCGTGACTGAATGAGCCTCCGTGGGATTTCGCCAAGAGTTCTGCCTGTCCAAGCGAATCATCAACCGGAACCACCGGCCCAGCCTTTACGATGCGGAATATCTTGTACTCACCGGGAGGCACGTATTCGAAAACGAACCGCCCAGCAGCATCTGTCTTGGTGCTGAATCGAGCGCCGGAGAGCTCCAAGTTATTACCGCTTCCCGTCCCTAACGTGCGCAACCACATGTCCTCGCCTGCGCCAATCTTCTCTCCGATTTGCAATTGCCCCTCGACGCGTCCCCATGGCTGCAGACGGATGACAGGATTCTTTTTAAACTCTTCGGGCGACACCATCGCCACGCCCTGTTCATGGGCCGCAGCGATGCCAAGACAGCCGCCTGTTTGCGGGTGCCTGAACACGCCGTTATTATCGACATCAATGGCTTTCGGCCCGTTATAGGTTATAAACCGCCTGTCTCCCACAGTTGCATTGAAACGTGCTGTGGAAAAAACGACTGAAGCGCCGATCGCAGGCGTGCCATCTGGCAACAAGACCTTGCCTTCGTAATCTTTGCCCGGCTCCAAAAACACATCCTGGTCCTTCTCCAATTGAGCGGTGGTGAAGGTCGTTATCAGCGGTTGATAACCTGAAGCCGTAAAGGTCGCTTTGATCGAATTCCCGGAAAAAGACACGGGCATCCGATAGTTTTCAGATGTGAATCTGGTCGGGTTTGGAATTGAACTGGCACCCAAGGCTTCCCATTGCAGGTAAAAGTCTTTGATCGGCTGTTTGGTGACGGCATCAAACACACGCCCCTTAAATACTTTTACACTGCTGACATTGGATGCCCGCGTGAGGATCACTTTCTTTTCGACACCATCAGCCACCCAATTAGTGACGCGCTGCGGCAGATAACCCGGCGCGGAAAGACTCGCAGTGATGGGTTCGACCGGCGCCGACGTCCATACCAGCCGGCCTTCAGCGTCTGTGCGCGTAGTGAACGAATAAGGTCTTTGTCCCATTCCAGTTGGTGAATCCACGGCAAAAAATCCATTGGTGATGGTAGTGCCATCCGTGTTCATCACGATTCCACGCAAAGTCCTGCCCGGGAGCATGACAATGGAAAATTCTTTAGGAGGAGGATCAAGCGGGATTGCTTCCATTTTGGACGCATATCCCGTGGCCTGCAAAGTCAGCGCCATGGTCTTGGGTGGCAATCCATCGATCACAAACCTCGGGCCGCTGGCATTGCTGATATGGAAACGGCCATCGGCACCGTTGGTGATGTTACCGGTGGATTCATTCCACTGCTGGTTGATGGTGATCCGCACTCCCGCCACAGGATTTCCCGCTTCATCGACGACGCGACCCGAGATCGCGATACCTGCTTTCAAAGTCATCACCGCATTCATCGACGCCAAGTCAGCCATGCGCAACTTCAACGGACCTGTGGTCGGCTCATTAGCCAGATCAATACGGTAGCTATGCTTTTCGTACTGAGGATGGGTGACAAAGAATTGGAGGTCTTCGAATTTTTTCGGCGCCTGGTTAAAGATCCATTTTCCTTGCGCATCTGTGGTCACTTTGGCGAAGGCGTGGCCTTCCAATAATCTTTCACGCTCCATCATCACAGACCTAGACGGTCCCGATATTTCAACCGTTGCTTCGGGTATGCCCTTTCCAGTTTCATCCCTCACCTGACCACCGATTGTTCTGCCCTTGTCCAATCGGGTAGTATATTCGTCAGGGATATCAGATTGCTTGTCCTGCTGAAGCGAAGACCACTTGAGCTCACGCGCCGCATAGCCGGAACGCCTGATTCTGATCTCATACATGAAGGGAGCATTGGAAGCAGCGGGCTTGGGCACGGAAGCATATCCGTCTTTATCCGTGGTGGCGACGGTTCTGCCGTTACGCACAGTAGCCTCTGACAATGGTTGACCGGAATCGTTATCCAATACTCGCACACGGAGCTGAGCAGCCTCCGTGCTCGTGGCAGGCTGCTGGGCGGACGCATCCGAAGTAGATTTTTTTTCTGACTGGGCGGGTGCGGAGGTTTTCACTGCGGGCTTGGTAAGTATCAACTCTCCCAAGTCATGCTCTGCTTGATCCGAAGATTTCTTTTCTGGAATAAGCACAGCGGCCCGCTCAACTCCGCCGATGGAAGTCATCACGATCATGTCATCCGCTGCGGTCTGCGCAGGTCGCTCAGCCGAGAATACAACTACTAAGAGAGAATACTCACCGGGAGTGACATTTTCGAAAATGATCTCTCCACCGGCACGATTCTTCTGGCTGTAATCCCTGAATTTAAGCTGGGAATCCCAGTAAGTTTCCGATTCCCAATGGGGATTTTTGAAATCAAATGAATCTGCCTTAAAAATTTCCCGGATGCTTGTCGAAATCAAACGCCCCGAAATCTGCACTTTGGACCAATCCCAGCCCACCGACGATTCCGGCAAAACAAGTTTCGCTTTCACAGTCAGGCCTTGCCCTTGGGGTAATGGACTGATGACTGTTGTTTTTCCGGCTTCGACACGGACGAATCCCATCAATGCTCCATTAGAAAAGATAGTCTCGATATGAGGCCGTGAAACCGTATGCGGAGGAGGAGATTGCGCCCACAACACACGATACTCACCAGGCGGAATATTCTCAAAGGTGTAACGTCCTGTGCTCTCCAGTACGGAATAGAACTTGGAATCATTGACCAGAACCGGGCCGTTCGCTACTGCCAGCAGCAAAGGCGACAGTTTCAGGTAACCACCTTTTCTCGAAGCTGCTTCCACCGCCAAAGTGCCCTCTACACGTCCCCATGGTTCCAAACGTATCACGGGCTGTGCGCGGAAATCTTCGACTTTGATTTGAGCGAAGCCTTGGGGATACGAGACCATGACGAAGAGAACTCCTTTCTCATCAGGCAGAGAGAAGCTGCCCTTGCCATCCGTCTCTGCAGTTTGGAAATCAAAAAGGTTGCCGGCACCGAATCCGCGAGTGGTGACTTTCGCACCTGAAGCGAGTTGTCCATCAGGCAGCAGGACCTTGCCCATAAGATTTGTAGATAAGGATGGAGTGTCTAAATTTTTGCCGGTGCTCTTGACTTCTGAAGCAGCTGGCACGACCGCAGGCGAAGGTGCCTGCGCACCCGTCAAACCGACTAATCCCAAAGCTAACAGCAACACTGCCGCCAAACCGGACCATTTCGTTGGCAAACGGAAGGAGGCGATCCGCTTCAGGCGTTCGGCCATCTGTTGACGGTCTTCCACAATGCCCACCAAGCCGGGGATGGGTTTGGCTTGGCTGATATTCTCAAGCAGTTTGAGGATTGTCTGGCCGTAGTTCCGACCTTCCATCTCACCGCTGTAGATCAAGGCGAGCTCATCGCAAGCCAGTTCGCGATCGGCACGCAAACGGGCAAAGGCGAGCCAGATGAAAGGATTGAACCAGTGGATGATTTGCAAGCCGGTCACCAGCCAGTTCAGCCACATATCGCCGCGCTTCACATGCGCAAGCTCGTGCAGGAAAATGTGGCGGAGTTCAGCTTCACTGAAACTCGTAGCGAGACCTTTCGGTAAAAGGAGTTGCAAGCGGAAGAGCCCGTAAATTGAGGGGCTTTGCAAGGCGTCCGTCTCGAGCAACTCGACATTGCGACGCACATCCATGATGTGCCGACACTCATCAAAGATTGACTTAGCCTCGCCTGATACTACCTGACAGCGGGTGGAGACAGAACGGTGAAAGCGAACCATCAAGAATAACAGATGTCCAACCAAAGCGCAGACACCAAGCATCCAAAAATAAAACAAAAGCGCCATGGGCCCAGTGACAGTGACATGAAGCGCCTTGTCTTCTGTCATGGCATCACCACGCACCTGAACAATTGAACCCGGTTGGGAAACCACCACTGGTGGCGCAACACTCGTCAATGGCTCCGAGGTCATCTCTGACCGATCACGTGGGATAATTGTTTCTTCGACATCAGAGAGATGCTTTTCCAACTCCTTCTCATTTCCCGGCACAGTCAGAACCAGAAGTTCGGTCCCATCGGTCATTGGATGGTCAATTTGCGGGTAAAGGTTGGCCAAGCTAAAACTGCTGGGCGGGCGTATCGGCACCAACAGGCAAATCAACACGATCCACCACATCAGAAAACGCCATCTAGCCGTGAGCTGTCTCAGGAATATCCGTTGAACCAACAAAACCAATAACACCAGCACCGTTGCCTGCAAGGAGAGCACAACAAGGCTCTGCAAAAACGGCGCGACCTTGAGGTAAAGATCGGCACTCATTTGCCATCCCCTTTCTTGTCCAGCAACCGTTTCAACTCAGCAAGTTCCTTGGGGCTGAGTTTTTTCTCCTCTACGAAATGAGCGAGCATCGGTTGCAAGGAACCGCCGAAGACGCGTTGGAGGAAGGACTCAGCCTCGGCACGCACGCAATCGCCCTCCTGAACCAGTGGGCTATAGAGATAGGCGCGGCCATCTTGCTGATAGGCGAGCGCTTTCTTTTTCACGAGCCGGTTCAGGAGGGTTTTGGCGGTTTTCGGATGCCAGGAGGGATCTTGGCTAGTGAGAGCCTCGATGATCTCATGCGCGGTCAGCGGCGAGCGCTGCCACAAGACTTTCATGATCTCCCATTCTGTGTCCGAAATACGGGGCGGTAGTTCCATGGCGTCTGCGGTTAATGATTACAGATGTAGTCTAGTGTATGGATTACACTTGTAAACAAATATTTCAACAACCGGCGAAGAATTCTTAACTGCTTCTTTTCCATCAACTATCAACCGCGCTGGCTTGACACTCTGGCAACCCCTTCGGGATAGTGCAGCGCATCAGCCCGGCAGCGGTTTTGGCGCAGGCGCAATGTGTGTGCCTCGAGACACCCAAAGCGCCGGGCTTTTGGGAAGCTGTTTTGCATGGATATCGTGTTCAAATGCCCGGTCTGCCAGCAGGAACTGGCGGTGGAATCCTCCCTTGCGGGAGCGGCCCTCTCCTGCCCTTCGTGTGAGAAGCCGATCACCATTCCGAAAACGGATTCGCCCGAAGCCAGAACGGTGGATCAGGCGGACACCATTTTCCTCAGCAAGACGCCATCTGCACCACAATCCAACAAACCCATCCGCGTGCATCCGATCAATAAGCCGGGCGGTTCGCCGGAGGTATCGCATCAGGATGCGAGGCTGGCGATGAAGCTCTCGGATGCCGTGCGCGCCATCCGCACGGAGGTGGCCAAGAAGATCGTGGGCCAAGACGACGTGATCGAGCAGTTGCTCATCGCCATCTTTGCACGCAGCCATTGCTTGCTGGAGGGTGTGCCCGGTCTGGCGAAGACTTACATGGTGAAGAGCGTGTCCGAAGCGATGAATTTTTCCTTTCATCGTGTGCAGTTCACACCGGACCTGATGCCTGCGGACATCACAGGCACAGACGTTATTCAAGAAGACCCGGTCACGGGGCATCGCCGGTTGACATTCCTGAAAGGACCGATTTTCGCGCAGATGATTCTGGCGGACGAAATCAACCGCTCGCCACCAAAGACGCAAGCGGCGTTGCTGGAAGCGATGCAGGAACATTCCGTCACGGTGGGTGGACAGACCTTCAAGCTGGAGGAACCGTTCTTCGTGCTCGCCACGCAAAATCCTGTCGAACAGGAAGGCACGTATCCCCTGCCCGAGGCGCAACGGGATCGCTTCATGTTCCACGTGAAGGTCGGTTATCCAAGCCGCGAACAGGAGCGTGAGATCATCCGTCGCACGACGAGTGCGTTTTCAGCAGACATCGTGCCGGTGCTGACAGGTGAGGAAGTCATCGAGTGCCAAAAGATCGTGCGCAAGGTGCCGGTGCCGGATCATGTCACGGATTTCGTATTGGACCTCGTCCGCCGCAGCCGTCCGGATGAGGGCGATGCCCTGCCCTTCATCAAGGAACTGGTGGCGTGGGGACCTGGTCCTCGTGCGTGCCAGCAGCTCATCCTGGGCGGCAAGGTGCGCGCCATCTTGCAAGGGCGCTTCCACGTGACCATCGACGATATCCAAACGCTGGCCTACCCGGTGCTGCGTCATCGTATCGTGCCGACGTTCAACGCGGAGGCCGAAGGCATCTCGGTGGATACGATCATCGGTAAGATTCTCGAAGCGATACCGAAGGGTGAGGCGAAGACGGTGCTGTGATCTAAGCATGAGGTATGAATTATGAAGTATGATTTGCGAGTTCGTAAACGTGCTTCGAGTTTCACTTCATACCTCATAATTCATACTTCATAACTCTTTCCCACGTGGCTCACGTCGCAAATCTCCTTTCGCCCACTGACCTGCAGAAGATTTCCAATCTGCAAGTGGTGGCGCGTCTGGTGGTGGAGGGCTTCTTCTCGGGTTTGCACAAGTCACCGCACAAGGGTTTCAGCGTCGAGTTCGCGCAGCATCGCCAATATGTGCAGGGCGATGAGATACGGCGGCTGGACTGGAAACTCTTCGGCAAGACGGACCGCTATTATATCCGTGAATACGAGGAGGAGACGAATCTCCGCGCGACCATCCTACTGGATCAAAGCGGTTCGATGAATTACGGGAACGAGAACGGCGTGACAAAGCATCACTACGCCTCGCGCCTCGCGGCTTGCCTCTCCTACCTGATGATGCAGCAGCGGGATAGCGTGGGCCTCGTCACATTTGATACAGAGATCCGCCGCTTCATTCCACAGCGTTCCGGTGTCGGGCATTTGCGCGTGATGCTGGATGAACTGGATCAGAGCAAGCCAGCGGGTGAAACGGAGTTGAGCGATGTCTTCCGCAGCCTTGTCCCGCGCATCCAACGGCGTGGTTTGCTTATCATCATCTCGGATTGTTTTGCGACAGTGAAGGATCTCATCACGGCGCTCGCGCATTTCCGCGCGGCGAAGCATGAGATCGTCCTCTTCCAGATCATGGATCGCGATGAACTGGAGTTTCCGTTCGAATCGTGGACACGCTTTGAATCGCTGGAACAGGCGGATTGGCATCGGATGGTCGAACCGGCGCAATTCCGTGAGGCATATCTGGAGAACTTGGAGAAGTTCCAGAAGGAACTGGTGGATGGCTGCCGTAGGCATCGCATCGACCACGTCCGTCTCATCACCGATCAGCCTTATTCCGAGGCGCTCGCCCAATATCTGACCCGACGGCTGGGACGAGCATGAGCTTCCTGAATTTCGCATTGCTCGCCGGTGTGTCAGCGGCCTCCATCCCGCTCATCATCCACCTGCTCCATCGCAGCCGCTTCCGCGTGGTGAAGTGGGGCGCGACGCATCTGATGGATGCCGCGCTCATCAAGAACTCGAAGCGCATCCGCATCGAGCAACTGCTGTTGCTGATCCTTCGCTGCCTCATTCCGGCGGTGCTCGCTTTTTGCATGGCGCGACCGGTCTTGAGCCAGTTGGCGGCACTCGCAGGTTCTTCCAAGACTTCGATGGTGTTGCTGTTGGATAACAGTTATTCAATGGAATCCGGCGGCAAGGACACAGGGAATTTTGTGCAAGCACGCACGACGGCGAGCGAAATCATCACGAGTCTTGGGCGCGGGTCTGACGTGGAAGTCATTTTGATGGCGGGGGAGAATCCTGAATTGGAGGCCATCCCGAACTTCGATCTGTCACGTCTCGGCAAAGCGGTGAATGAACTGGATGCGGGATATGGCAAGGCCGATGTGGCAGCTTCTTTCGAGAAAGCGGCAGCGATGCTGGGCAAGATGCAGAACACCTACCGGCAGATCGTGGTGGTGAGTGATTTCCAGAAAGTAAGCTGGACGGAGGAAGATGCACCGACTCGCACGCGTGCATCGGAATTGCTCAAGGCTATGCCGTTGCCACCACAAGTGACTTTCGTGCATCAGGGGGTGGAAGGTCGTGATAATGTGAGTGCGGAATCGTTGGATTTCTCACGGCTCATCGTGGGTGTGCGCCAGCCTATTCAGGTGCGGGCGAATCTGCGAAACTTTGGCGAGCGGCAGTATTCCGATCTGCGTGTTTACTTCCGCGTGGATGGCACGGAGAAAGGGGCCTCGCAAATCTCGCTGGGGCCCGGTGAACGGCAGCAGGTGTTGTTCACCCATGCATTTGATACGGCAGGCTCGCACGTCATCGAAGTGGTGGCGGATGCGGATACGTTGAAAGCAGACAATAGTTTTCAAGCGGCCATTCCAGTATGGGACACGGTGCCGGTGCTGCTCTACAACGGTGCGCCGAGTGTCGAGGCTTTGAAGGGTGAAACAGACTTTTTGGAGATTGCGCTGCAACCATTCGGCCAGGCGAAAGCGGATTTGACGGACCTGATCACCACAAAAGTCATCGATGGCGAGAATGACATCAAGGTGGAGGATTTGCCGAAGTATCGCACGATCGTGCTGGCGAATGTGCGGCAGCTTAGTGATCGCTGGGTGAAAGGGTTGCGCGATTTCGTGAACAACGGCGGTGGTTTGCTCATCTTCCCCGGCGACCGCATTGATACGACGTGGTATAATCGCGTGCTGGCGAATGACAATCAGTTGCTTCCCCTGCCCCTTGCCTCCTTGAACGTGGGTGGCAACGGCAAGAAGACGACCAAGATCATCTCGCAGAATTATTCGCATCCGGCGATGGAGATGTTCAACGATCCGCGCAATGGCACGCTTTCCGATGGTGAAATTTTTACGTGGTTCAAGCTGGCCGAGCGCAAGGAAGAGCAGACGGTGAATGTGCTGGCGCGGTTCGAGACGGGTGAACCGTTCCTCGTGGAGAAGAAGCTGGGTGAAGGCCGTATCATCATGAGTGCGATCCCGTGTGATGTGGATTGGAGCAATTTGCCGGTGCGCTCGTTTTATCTGCCACTGTCACAACGGCTCGTCGTTTATCTCGCTTCCACAATTTTCCCGCCGCGTAATTTTGAAGTAGGTAAACCCGCAGCCGTATTCCTCGATAAAGCCGCCATCGGCAAGAAGGCGATGATGGTGGATCCCTCGGGCCAAAAGCATGATGTCGCAGTGACGGATAAGGGCACGCGTGGTTTGGCAGAGTTCCGGGCTACGCAACGACCGGGGCAATATCTGCTCACGGCACCGGATGGCAAGGTGACGCATTTCGTGGCGAGCACTTCGCGGCAGGAGTCCGATTTGCAACAGCTCTCGGCAGCAGAGCGAGAGACGGTGGCGAAGCCGTTTGAGGCGAAGGTCATCACGTCATTCAAAGAGTTTCAGGCACTGGATCGCAGCCGTCGTTTCGGCAGTGAATTGTGGAAGCCGCTGCTGTGGCTGCTCGTGGCCTTGCTCTTCAGCGAACTGCTGCTGCAACAGTGGATCACAAGGAGGCGGCGATGAACGAAACAACCGTTCTACGCCTGAATGGGGATTGGTCGCTCGCGGTTACGCTTATCGTGTCGATCGGACTGGCGACACTCGCGTGGTGGTTGTATTGGCGGGAATCGCGGCATCGCAAAGGGGCGCTACGCTGGTTGCTGCCGACGTTGCGTTCGCTGGCGATTCTCTGGCTGCTTTTCATGCTGGCGGGGCCGATGCTGCATCATCGACAGGTCATCGGTGAGCTGGCGCGCGTGATCTTCTTCGTAGACGTCTCGCAGAGCATGAGCGTGACGGATCAGCAGATGCCGGCCTCGCGCAAGCTGCTGTATGCGCAACAAGCGGGCTGGTTGCCGCCGGGCAAGCTGGACACGGTTTTGGTGGATGGTGCGGAATCTCTGGCGCGGGCGAAACGGCACATTGCGAGCACGCAGGCGGAGTGGCCAAGCGATCGTTTGCGCGAACAGGCGAAGCTCGTGCTGAAGGATTTGGAGGATGCGGCGAAGTGTCTGGCGACGGTGCGCCCGGAGACTTGGAAGGTGGATAACGGGATGCGCGACCGGTTCAAAAATGAATTGCTGAATCAGGCGACAGAGCTGAGCAAGCGCGATATCGGAAACAATGTGGACGGTTTCTTGAACGATCTCTTCCGGCTGCAAGAGCCGGTGACGCGTTGGGAGAATGAATTCATGAAGAACTTGAACGTGCATGCGGAGAAGATGACGGGCGATGCTTCCTCACGCGCGGCCACGGCGAAGTATGATACCCTGCCCCGCTACAAGCGTATCGAGTCGCTGTTGCTGGATGGCAGCGAGAGTCTGGTGTCGCGGCTTTCGGTGCAGCATCACTTGGAGATACATAATTTGGGGGCGAACAAGAGCGAGATGCTGTGGTGGCCGGAATCGGAACAGGCGATCTCCACTTCGCTGAATTTCACGCCGAAGTTTGGCAGCACGGATCTGAACAGCAGCATCCGCACTCGGTTGGAGACGATCAAGGATGACGAGCGCGTGGCGGTGGTGGTGCTCTCGGACGGTCAGCACAACAATGGGCCGACGCCGGTGCAGCTCGCGAAGCTTTTGGGTACGAAGAAGACGCCAATGTACGTGGTGGGCATCGGTTCGGCGAATCATCCGCAGGATCTGGCGGTGCTGGAGGTGAAGGTGCCGGAGACGGTGTATCAGGATGCGTCGGTGAAGGGCTCGGTGGAGATCAAGGATGATGCGGCGCCGGGGCAGCAGTTCACGGTGAAGATCGAGCATCAGGGGACGACGTTGTGGGAGAAGAATTTTATCACAGAACAGCGTGGCTTGCGCTCCATCTCGTTTGATTTTCCGATCAAGGGAATCGTGGGGACGGAGATGCAGAAGCTGGATCGGGAGATCAGGTTCAGCAGCTTGCCGATGAATCTAAACGTGAGCGTCAGCACGGTGAAGGATGAGCGGGATACAGGGAATAACAACAGTGTGATGCGGTTCAGTGCGATCACGGAGCGGCCGAAGGTGCTCTTCATGGATGGGCGGCCGCGCTGGGAGTTCCGCTATCTGCGCAACTTGATGGAGCGCGATCAGAAGTGGGATGTGAACAATCTGCTGGCGGGTGTGGGCGGCGAGCAGATCAAGTGGGTGCGCGGCAAGTTGCCGGGGCAATTCCCGCCGGATAAGGAAACGCTGTTCGGCTATCAGCTCATCATCTTTGGCGATCTGCCGCAGAATACGTTCACGCCGAATGAACTGGATTGGATGCGTGAATTCGTGGAGCAGCGTGGTGGTGGCATCATCTTCGTGGAGGGGCCGCGTAATCCGTTGAAGGATTATATTTCCACACCGTTGAAGACATTGTTGCCGGTGGAGTGGCGCGGGGCACCGCTGGAGGGTGGCGGGCTAAAGCAGACGTTTGTGGCGTCGGGAACGTTGGAGGGGGCGTTCAGTCTGGCGGGTGATCCGGAGCGGAATCGCGAGTTGTGGGCGGCGTTGCAGCCACCGCGTTGGGCGGCGGGCAGTGAGTCATTGCCGGGCTCGGAGACGATCCTCGAAGTGACGGATGCGACGCGGAAGGCGGCATCGATCGTGTATCGGCGCGTGGGTGCGGGGCGCGTGTTGTATAACGGCATCGAGGAGACGTGGCGCTGGCGTTATGAAGTGGGCGATGTGCATCACCAGAAGTTTTGGAATCAGGCGGCGAAGTGGGTGATGGAAGCGCCCTTCCCGGTTCAGGACAAGCATATCGCGCTGGATTCGGGTGCGATGACGTATGCGCCGGGTGATACGGCGGAACTGCGCGTGCGGGTGCGGGATGCGCAGGGTCGCTTGAAGATGGATGCACGTGCTGAGGCGCAGCTCTACAAGGACGGGCGCAAGGTGGCGACGGTGGCGTTGAGTGCGGATGGGAATTCAGGCGGCGTGTTGCGTGGTCGCACGGCGGCGCTTGAGGAAGGCGAATACGAGGTGCGGGTGAGCACGACGGAACTTCCGGATAGCGATATCAAGGTACGGAGCAGTTTCACGGTGAAGCCGCAGGGCGCGGGTGAGATGGCGCAGTTGCATTGCGATGAGGAACTGTTGCAACAGCTCGCGTTTCATTCCGGCGGCGTGTATCTGCGCGAGGAGGAGACGGGGCGGTTGGCGGAGTTGTTGCGTCCGCTGAGCCAAGGTCGCGTGGTGGAGAGTGAGACGATTTTGTGGCAGAGCTGGTGGTGGTTTATCCCGCTGGTGACGTTGCTGACGTTGGAGTGGGTGTTGAGGAAACGGTCGGGGATGATTTAATGGCCGCAAAAAGGCGCAAAATTGAAGACCGGGGAAACGTCCAACTTCCAACGTTCAACTTTCAACGTCCAGAGACGGGAGAAGACACGACCGCGACAGAAGCCGGGGTGAAGTTTCACGAATTGGCGCGGATTTATCTTGGAACGCGGCGGCTTGTGCCGATGCGGTGTCGGGATGTCCTTGGAGGATCAGCCGCTTTGGGGACGAAGCGAGGGCAACGTTTCTAAATATTTCGAAGCCTATGAAGCTACCCTGCCCGCTGCGGCTGGTTTCCACCGAGGAAACACAGCCGCGGTCCACCGAACGGACTCGTGGCAAGATGCCACGATAACCCGCAGGCGAGGACGCCTACGCTACAGACGCTGTGCTCGAATAATTTGAGACGCTTGAGTTATCGTGCATTGAAGCGGCTTAAAAGCCGCGCTCCATTTTAGCCTTCCTAGTTTTAATGCAGATGAATGAACTTGAAATGATGCGCCATCAATTTACCATTCAACTCGATATAGGGGCAGAGGAGTATTTGGCCTCATAAAAGGGAACTCATTATGGCACGTCGCGTATTCTTCAGTTTTCATTATCAAAATGATATTTGGCGAGTCAGCCAAGTCAGGAATAGTTGGCTGCTGCATGATGGCGAAACCAACACCTTTATGGATTCTGCCTCATGGGAATCAGTAAAAAAACAAGGTGTATCAGCGATAAAATCTTGGATTGATCGACAATTGAAAGGCACTGGCGTTACCGTCGTTTTAGTTGGATCTCAAACGGCAGAAAGGCGCTACGTTCGTTACGAAATCGAAGAAAGCTACAAGAAAGGAAATGGCCTTCTCGTAGTTTTTATTCACAATCAGTAGCAAACCACAGAGCTGAGCCAAGCGTACAAAAGGAGATGAATGGCGCGTGAAAGAACGCGCGTGGCGGTTTTCTTGATTTTGATTTAAGCGGTTGAGCGGTTGTTTTTAAGGTCAACGGGGGCCTGTGCTATC